>CAYLPA010000393.1:0-2592 GCA_964385385.1 uncultured Saprospiraceae bacterium
CTTTCCTGTCTGTTTTAATATTTTTAAAAATGCAAATGTAATAATAAATATATAATTACAAAATATTTCTTTTTTATTTATGATGATTAATATTTCTTTTTTATTTAACATGATTAATTATCCGCTTCAGGCATATCATATTGCCATGCTAAATAAAAATGATTTAACTTGGTAAACTTCGCTAAGTTCATAAATTTTGAGGGAAAAAAACAAATAAACTTTTGTTCCTTACTCTTGAAGAATGTAGCTAATGATAATAATATATAATTTAATGGACAAATAATTCAGATTAATACTATGTCATAGGTGATTTGAATTTTAAATTATAAATATATTTTTTTATTTAATTATAAGTTTTAAATTTGCATTTTTAAATTAATTCAATTAATTATTAACAAAAAAATAAAATTATGAGAAAAAAAATTTATATTTTAATGGTATTTGTTGCTATAGCAACATTTACTTTTGCTCAAACAAAGCAAAACAGTAATACAAACAATCTGAAAACAGCAAAAAGTGCTAAACAAGCAACAGCAAAAGTATCAGTAGAACAAACAAATTTGGCTGATATTGATCCTAATGCACAGAATAATGGTATTTTTTATATACCGTCAAAAAATCTTGATTTTTCAGTTCAAGGTAATAGGTCATTTTTGTATAGTAATGGTCCACTTATTACTCATATTGGTTCCGGCCCCGGTGGTGCAGATTATAGCTTACTTGAATATCCCAATACAACTTTGGGGTTCGGTCATGCAATCTCTACCGGATATATGATTGCAGATAATGTTGTAATTAATGCAACAAGCTGGACTATTGATTCAATTGCATTTTTTTCATATCAAACAGGTTCAACTACTAGTTCAACAATAACAGGTTATCATGTTATGATATTAGATGGTGCCCCCGGTGATACTAGCACAAATGTTGTTTGGGGAGATACTATTACAAATGTTATTTCAACTACTGAATGGACAGGTATATATAGAGGTAGCGATACAACAAATTCTGACAGACCTGTAATGATATCATATTGTAATACAAATGGTTTAATATTAGGTGGTGGTGAATATTGGATAGTTTGGAGATGTGCAGGATCATTGACATCAGGTCCCTGGATTCCTCCAATTACAATTTCCGGCACACCTGCTACAGGAAATGCAATGCAATATGATGGATCCTTATGGAATGATGTGATAGATGGAGGTGGTCCACAAGGATTTCCATTTAACATTTATGGTACAGAAATTCCTTCATCTTGCCCGTTTCCAACAAATATAAATGTAACAAATATTACAGATATTTCAGCAGATATAAGTTGGACAGAAAACGGATCAGCAACAAATTGGGAAGTTGAATATGGAACAACAGTAAATGTTTCAACAAATCCAGATACTTCCATTACAGGGTTAACAGCAAATATTATCTATGATGTTTATGTACGTGCAGTTTGCGGAGCAGGCGATACAAGTTATTGGGCAGGCCCTTATACATTTACAACTGCCTCATGTCCTGTTTCAGAGCAGTGTATATACACAATAACAATGGATGATTCGTATGGCGATGGATGGAATGGCGCATCAATCAATGTTATTCAAGATGGAACTACAATAAAAGAGTTTACTTTACTTAGTGGTTCAAATAGTATTGATTCTGTTTCTATTTGCAATAGTTCTACTATTGAATTACAATGGAATTCAGCTTCTTTTGATGACGAAATTTCATTTACTTTTTCCGATCCGTTTGCAGGTGAAATAATTACTATAACTGATGCAAGTACATTGACTGATGGACAAATTTTTCATACGTTTATTGCTTCTTGTACACCACCATCTTGCCTAACTCCAACAGGATTAACTGTAAATAATATTACAACAACATCAGCAGATCTTGACTGGACACCGGCAGGTTCAGAAAGTGCATGGCAAATAGAATGGGGTAATACAAATTTTATTCAAGGTGCAGGTACTTTGGCAAATGTTACTACACATCCGTATAATTTAACTTCCTTAAGTGTTGGAACTGTTTATGATTTTTACGTTCGTGCAGTTTGCGGAGCAGGCGATACAAGTTATTGGGCAGGACCATACAGTTTCAATACTCTTTGTGATGCTATTTCTACATTCCCATGGATAGATAGTTTTGAAAATGGTATCACATGCTGGTTAATTACCGGATTAGCAGGAGTAGAAACATGGGAGATAGACGATTCTGACCCACATACAGGTTCTTATAATGCAAAATGCCTTTATGATGACAATCTTCAGGACCAAAACGAATTACTGATTACTCCTTTATTGGATTTTACAAGTGTTTCTAATGGCAAATTAGATTTTTGGTTTCAGGGAAGTAAATACTGGTCAGTTGCTCCCAATGATAGTTGTGATTTGAATGTACTTATTAGTACTGATGGAGGCACTACTTGGACAACCGATACATTATGGGATGAAGAAGTAGATACAACATGGACAACATGGGAATGGACAAATGCACAAGTTGACCTATCTGCCTATGCAGGAGAAAGCACCATTAAAATTGCTTTCCAATACTATGGTAATACTGGTGCACAATTCTCTTTGGAGGAGATAGCAA
>CAYLPA010000394.1:0-2591 GCA_964385385.1 uncultured Saprospiraceae bacterium
ATGCGGCGGTCTTGAAAACCGTTGAGGGTCACACCTCCGGGGGTTCGAATCCCTCATTCTCCGCCAAACTATGTTAAAGCTTCGTTTGGCTTCGTCAGAAGCTGAATGAAGCTTTTTTAAATATTAAAACAATGCATAACATAATTAATATTATTCAATAAATAATTAATTGGAAGAAGTAATTATTCTGGATGTTATACTTAATACTCCTAAAGTCTTGCCATTGAGAAAGTAAACAAAAAAGATTAAACAGATAATTTAAAATTTGATAAGTCAAAGGTTATTCCAACTTTCTTAATAAATTCAAAATCATCTAAAAAATCAATACCCAATTCATTACAAATATGAGGAATTTTTGCTGGTTTATATCTTTTTGGAGGGCTATCGTTACCTTCTTTTGTTACAACAAAATATTTATTATCTGGGAAATATTTTTTATAAAATAAAACAGTTGCAATAACAAACATATCTTGGTCCGAAACAGGTTCCTTATTTGGCCATTTCCAATTTTTATTTCTTTTACGAATAATAATAATATGTTTTTCTTTTACCTTCAAATAAGCATCTTGTACTTGTTGAAAAAAACTACTAATATTATCTAATTCTTTAGTAAGAAAACATTTATTCTCTTTTGATCTTGACCAGTCATATAAAAACCTATCTTCTATTTTATTTGAATTATTAGATTCTGAAGGCTTATTTTGAATTTTTATTTCATTTCGAACTTGTTTAGGAGATTTTATAACATTCTCTCGACCTAACTCTAATAATATTTCCCAGTAAACAGGAACTATATCAGGATGATAATACCCTTTGTATGCTTCAATGTAAACATTTGTATCTAAAATATATTTTATTTTCATTTTATATTGTAGAAAAGTAATTATCTATGTTATTTGTCTTAATCTTAAGAATATTGCTTAAATCAACACTAAGAATATTTCCACTTTTATATGCTGAATATACTAATGAAGAAAGTAATAATCCATTTTTTAAACGCATATTATAATAATAATTGCCGCCATTTTGTTCTTTTTGCTTTTGAGCTTTTTTATTTAAAAATTCTTGGATCTTTTTATTAATACTTTTATAAATACTTGTGTATTTTTCATAGGTAATTAGTCTTAACCTCCACAGTTTGACACAAATTGCTAATTCACTTATTAAAAACTTTTTTGACAATAATTGAATTCTTTCTTCAATTGTTCCTTTTGCTTTATTAAATTCATAGTTTATCACAGTTTCTGGCATTAGAACCTCACTAGCTACCTCATTACAATAATTCTCAATTTCATCATCTTGACATATTGGTTTTCTAAAGCGAATAACGTCTTCTGAAATACCAGAAACATTTAAGAAAAGATGTACAACTTCATGAACAAGTGTAAAAATTTTCGCATTAGTTGTATTTTTTGAATTTATAAATACATAAGGTGCAATAGTATCAGAGATTGCAAACCCTTGTGCTTGATTAATGTCAATCGCTTTATTTGATTGATTGCTTCCTGTAATTGATATGAATATTCCATGACTCTCAAACGACTTTTTTATAGCAAGTAAATACTCTTTATTATTCCTGAAAGAATTAAAAGATGGCATTTCTAATCTATTTTTTAGGTTTAAGGACACCTTTGCAATTTGATCAGTAATTTTTGTACTGCCAACAAAATCTAAGGGAGTATTTCCCTCAGATAATAAGTAATTTCTAGCCCATTCCTGTTTATCTTGAATATCACGAATAAACAAAGTTATTGAAGAATCATAATCTGTTTTATTTTCTTTTCTAAAAAAAGGGATTGAAAGATAATCATATTCTGGTATATCATTGCCCATTAAAGTTCCTAATGGTCTTTCATATTTTTTTGCTAATTTCTGCAATTGTATAAAAGTTGGAAGATTATATCCTCTTTCAATTTGTAATAATTTATCAGACGAAATAATTGATTTGGGAACTTCAAACAATTCGATATTGGCAGACTCTCGAGCCCATTCCAAAACTTTATGATTAATAACTATTTTATTTGATGGCATAATAATACTATAAAACTGTTAAAATTCTTAAACTTATAAATTTAAAAAAGCAAATTATAGAATAATTACTTAAACCTAATAATTCCAAAAATCTTGTTAGATAATTATTATTTATTTATACAAAAATAATAACTTAAATTACAAAATTATTATTTAATTCTAATTTTTTTAAAAATAAAATATATATATAGTAAATTTAAACAAATTACAAGCAGTTTATAAAAATATATAAATATTATTATAACTTTAATTTCGTTTGCTTTAAGTTTGTATTCGTCAGAAACTGAATGAAACTTTTTGTTTTTATTATAATTATATATTTAATTAACCTTCAATTTATCTAACAAACCTATTTTCGTTTTTTTCGTATATAATAGATTATTAAATTTTTATATTAACTATTATTAAAATATTCTTGTCTTTATAAAGAAATATTTAATTAAAATTTAAATAATTTCTAATAAGATAAAATTATATAGTTTTGCAAATCGAAATTTTCGATTACTAATTTATGAAGAAAATCAACCTAATATATAATTTAACAATAGTAATATTTGCAT
>CAYLPA010000395.1:0-2570 GCA_964385385.1 uncultured Saprospiraceae bacterium
AAAGAAAAATTAGCTTTTCCGGATTTAATTCCTTTAATATTTGCAATTTTTTCTATAGATTTTGGTTTGAAAATATTACATCCAAATCCATAAATAGTATCGGTTGGATAAATAATTATTCCACCGTCATTAAGACATTCGGTAACAATCCGAATTTGTCTAATGCTTGGATTTTCAGGATGAATTTTTAACAGCATTAATAAAATGATTAATTTTTTGCAAAGTTAAATTTTAATATTAATTTTCTTGAATAAATTAAATATCATAAATAAAAATTTGCGATGTTAATTTTTTTTTATATACTTGTAAAAATTTATAATTCATACTTAATATTAATCAAATAAAAACACAATGAAAACAAAATCAATTTTAAAGCTTTTAATTGTATTAGTGTTTATAATTTTTTCGACAGAAGGAAAATCACAAATACAAATTGTTTCGGGCATGGAAGGTGGAACTTATAACCAACTTACACATGATATTCAAAATATAATCGAATTGCCGATTGATATTTTTACATCTGAAGGGGCCTTAGATAATTATCAGCAATTAATGGAAGAAAATGGAATAAATATAACATTTTTACAATATGATGTTTTATTAGCAGAGGAGTTAATTAATCCACGTGTTAAGGATAGAATAAGGGTTTTGCTTCCATTGTTTTTAGATGAAGAAATTCATTTGATAGCCAAAAATGATGATAAAATAAACTCATTAAACGACCTTGAAATGAAGAAGGTAGGAGTTGGAGCAATTACACAAGGAACTAAAGTTACAGCTCAAACAATAAAAAATAGAACAGGAATTAATTGGGAAGATGTTGAAATTTCATCAAATGAGTCTATAGAATCTTTAATGAATGGTGATATTGATGCATTCTTTTATGTTGGTGGAGCACCAATTTCTTTTCTCCAAACAATAAGTGATATAGGATTGGATAAAATTAAGCTTGTTTCAATAAAACATAAAAAGCTTAATGATATATATACAAAAGCAAAAATTACCTCTGGTACTTACACTTGGGCAAAATATGATGTTTTTACTTATGCAGTACCAACTCTTATGGTAATTAATATTTCCGAAATTTCAGATGACTTTAAACAAGATGTCGAAAGATTGTATTTTGGTATTAAAAACAATGTAAATAAACTACAGACTGAAGGTCATCCTAAATGGAAAGACGTGTATTATGAAAATACTACTATAAATTGGCCATATTATTACATTCCTGAAAAAAAGAAAACAGAAAGCGGAAAATAAAAAATGTGAGTTAAATTTTTTCCAGTAGGAAAACTCCATTTTCATCGAATTTGTTTAATTTAACAGTAGCGATTTTGTTTATTAATTCTGTGTTGTATTTTGTTTTAACACGGATATAATTTTCTGTCCAACCCAACATGAAATCATTATAATTATTAGATTCAAAAAGAACTTTTTCTTTTCTTCCTATGTTTTGCTGGCAGAAGTATAATTTCTTTTCTAAAGATAATTGATGCAATTTTTTACTTCTTTCTTTAATGGTTTTTCCCTGAATCTTGTTAGAAAAATGTATTGATTTTGCATTTTCTCTATCAGAATAAGAAAAAACATGAACATAAGAAATATCAAGATTTTTAATGAATTCATAAGTTTCGATAAAATCATCATTTGTTTCACCGGGGAATCCAACAATAACATCTGCTGCAATACAGCTTTGGGGCATTAAGGTTTTGATTTTTAAAATTTTATCCGCAAATAATTGTCTTTCATATTTACGATTCATCGCTTTAAGAATTTTATCGGAACCTGATTGCAAAGGAATATGAAAGTGGGGGAGAAATTTTGGAGAGTTTGCAACAAATTTAATAATTTCATCAGTAAGCAAATCTGGTTCAATAGATGAAATCCTAATTCTTTCAATTGTTTCGACTTTGTTAAGTTCAACAATTAATTCATATAAACTTTTATTATTGTTTTTACCAAAATCACCAATATTAACGCCCGTAAGAATTATTTCTTTAATTCTGAGCTCTGAAATGTTTTTAGCAGACTTAATTATATTTTCAATTGTGTCGCTTCTGCTTAACCCACGAGCATATGGGATTGTGCAGTAGGAGCAAAAATAATCGCATCCATCCTGAATTTTCAGAAAGGAGCGTGTTCTGTCACTCGCAGAAAAAGAAGGACTAAAATGTTCTGATTTTAAAATATTAATTAAATGTGTTTTATTATTTTCAAGCTTGTTTGAATTTTGTATAAAATCTGGAAGTTTGAATTTTAAGTCGTTCCCAATAACAAGATTAACTTCTTCCATTTTTCCAAGTTCATCGGGTTTAAGTTGAGAATAACAACCAATGACAGCAATAAAAGCTTCGGGATTGATTTTTTTAGCATGACGAATTGCTTGCCTGCATTTTGATTCTGCTTTGGCGGTAACTGAGCAGGAATTTATTATATAAATATCAGCAATTTCTTTATGGCTGACAATTTCAAAATTCTTTATGTTGAATAATTTTGAAACTTCGGATGTTTCAGCAAAATTCAACTTGCAGCCAAATGTTAGAAATGCAATTTTTTTTCGGTTCATAAGC
>CAYLPA010000396.1:0-2569 GCA_964385385.1 uncultured Saprospiraceae bacterium
GTTCTTTCTTATCAAGTTACAAATTACGTTGAATAAAAGTACAAAACTTTCGCAAACCACTATTTCGCCAATTAACTATATACCATGTTACCAACTGGCCATTTTTAATTTTCTATTTATCAAAACCATCTAAAAAGAAATTCTCTTTTTGATTTTTCTTTTGTTGTTCTTTGGCATTAATATTATAAATAAAACTCAATATGAAATAACGAGATTCATTCTTCTTTCTATTGGTCTGGCTATATCGGTAATTATTATCATCAATGACATCAAGGTCAAGTCCAAATTTGTATGTATTAAAAATATCCGAGATTTTAAAAATCAGTTGGGCTTTGCTTTTTAATATCTTCTTATTAATAGCTAAATCAACATAGTACCGTTCTTTGTAAGTTCCCATTACAGATGGCAATTTTGATCTGTAATAACCTGACAATTGAAAACCAAAGTTTTCCGGAAGTTTGAAATTGTTTGATATACTCAGATTCCAACCGGTTTTACTGTTATTAAAAAGGTTATTACCATATTCACCTGATAAATTAGTATAAAAGATATTACTACTTGAATTTATATTCCACCATTCATAAGGTTTATACGTTAATACAATTTCACCACCTATTAATTTTGCTTTATCTAGGTTTATAAATGTACCAAATAGGGCACTGTCATTTGAAGCTGATTTTAATCTTGAAATAGCTTGGTCAATATTGCGGAAATAGACAGAACTCAAGCCTGAAAGTTTACGATAAACAAAACGGTTCCCAATTTCAAAGGAATTAACATATTCTGGCTTTAAATCAGGATTCCCTTTATTCATGTTTAATAAATCCGCGTATTCATCAGAAAAAGGATTCAGCATTTTTATAGTCGGGCGATTTATCCTGCGATTGTATCCTGCAAAAACAGTAAAATGCTTATTTAACTTCCGGGACAAATTAATGGAATGGAAAAAATCAATGTATTCACTATTATTATTGTTGTTTTGCGAATTTGTTGTGTGTTCACTCCTGAGGCCTGCTTGAATTTCAAAATATTTTAATCTGGCATTTAAGTTAAAATAAACCGCATTTATCAGTTGAAGATAATTGAATTCATTCGCCAAAGCCGGATCATCAATCCATTCCCCTGAATTATTATTATAACTGTTAGAATTAAAATCATTCAACAGGTCTTTTGCACTAAAATTATAACCTGTTTCAAACAGAATTGAGTCATTAAAAGGGTGAACATAATCTAATGAAAAATCTGTTTCTTTATTGATTTGTTTAGAATAAGTATTTTGTAATTCAGTATTTTCACTTGTTAATTCAGGGTAAAATGTATTGTTCATTTCATACAATTGGTCAAACAGTGAATAATGAATTTTTGAAGTTAAAAACCGTCCTTTATTAAAGTTATATCTGTAATTTAGATTTACATCAATTGTGTAATTATTTAAATCTATATAAATTTCTTTTAGGGATTCGGTTTGTTTTTGTCCCATTTTAGTCAGTGTTTCATAATTTATTTGCCTGTTGGCATTATTGAACTTTTTCGACCCGATAAAAGAAATACCGATTTTTTGTTTTTTATTAATCGCATATTCAAAGTTTGAATTTATAAATGCATCATTAAGGTTCTCATCCTGCCTGTCGTACTGATAATAATTGTAAGCGTTTGGGTTTTCATAATTTTCACGTAAATGTTCTTTTATTTGAAATCTAGTGTTGTGTTTAATTCCGGCATTAACAAAAAAACAGGTTTTACTAGTCATTCCTGAATACCCGGCATTACCACCCACTATCTCGGAATACCCGGCATTTATCATTATGGTTGTTTTATTTTTTCCTGCTTTACCTGATTTTAAAACTATGTTGATAATGCCGGACATACCTTCGGCTTCATATTTAGCTGATGGATTATTAATTAGTTCCACTCTTTCTATTTGGTTAGCAGGTATTTGGTCAAGCGATTTTACAAGTTCTGATTTTTCGCCATTCAATAAAATTATTACCTTATCGCTACCTCGATAATTAATATTCCCATCAATATCTACATCCACTGAAGGCAGTGTTTGCATAACATCAATAGCAGTTCCTCCTGTAAGTGTTGTGTTTTTAGCAACATTTACAGTTGTTTTTTCAATGTTCTTTTCAATAAGATTTTTTTCTGCTGAAATCTCTATTTCTGATAATGAAAAACTTTTTTGTAGAAGGAGGAAATTATGTTTACTTTTTTTTGCCTGAATATCAATTATTGTTTCATTCTGATTGTACCCCATATACGAAGCTATTAACTTATATTTCCCAGGTACAATATTCCTAATGGTATAATTTCCGTTTACATCTGTAATTACTCCTTTTGTTATTTTTGAATCATTTTGAGATATTATTTGAATCGAAGCAAAAGGTAATCCTTCTCCTGTTATGCTGTCTTTTACTATACCACTAATTTCGCAGTTAGTAACAAGTGAGTTTGAAAATATCTTTCCAATTACTATAACCATAAGAAGTATCAAAATACTTATTCTTATACTTATGCTTTTTGCTGTCATTAAGTTGTCATTTTTGGCTTGTTGGTAACGATTGTGTAA
>CAYLPA010000397.1:0-2559 GCA_964385385.1 uncultured Saprospiraceae bacterium
GCTTCACCCAACCAAGCATTATCTTTATTGCAAAAAATTGGCTCAGTTAATTCCTCATTTCTATTTTCTTGTGTATGGTAAAATGTCATATTAATTCAATAATTTACTGCAAAAGTATATTTTTTTAATTTATTACATTCAATTTTTAAATATTTATTCCAACTTCTGCCAAATGGCATACAACATAAGTATAATCAACTGAAAAATAATTAGAAAAAACAATAAACTATTGAACTTAATCGTAAATTATTAATTAATTTTAATTAATTTAGCCAAGATATAACGATATATTAAAAAATGCTTATTTTTGCTCATATTAAAAAATACACAAAAGCTTAATGGAAAAAGTATTAACCGGTAGAGATGTTAATTGGGGAAATCAAACTTTGAAAACTAGAAGTAAGGATTCTTTTACATCAAATGAAGTAATGGATGCATATTTCAAAGGGAAAAAAGACGGATTAGAATTTTCTCAAAAAGTTTTACTTAAACAATTTTCTGCAAATATTGATTCATCTTTAAAATATACCGCTCAGGTTGTTGATAAACTAACAGATTTATCATTCAAACCAATTAATGCGTATTTACGTTTAAAATCTGTTCAGCACTTTGATGTTTTGCTTACATTACCAGAAGAAGATATATTAAACGAGGATATTCTACATATTTATTCATTTTTAGGTAAATTTGAGAAAAAAGTTCACGACGAAATGTTTGCAATTAATTATACTCTGTCTTCGCACAATGAATCTTTTAATGAACAATTGCTTGCTTTAGATGGTTTTGTATTAAAATCTCGTTAAATGAGAAAAAAACAAGCAGAACATAACGAAGGTTTGTGTAAGATTCTTTATAAAAATGGCAAATATAATGATTGGGTTTTGACTACTGCTTTTTATAGTGCATTACATTACGTGCAGCATAAAATATTTATGTCACATTTTGAATGGAATAAGAAAAAATATAAAGCGTTTGAACTTTATTTTAAAGACTTCTCAAGAAACCATCCAACCATTGGCAAACATTCAGCAACTCTATCTCTTGTGTATGAGAAGATTCCTATTATTTATGCTAAATATAGATGGTTAAAAGATGAGTGTCATACTGCCAGATATAAGAATTATAATATTTCTGATTCATATGCGGAATTGTCTATGAAATACCTTGAAGAAATAAAAATAGAATGCATGTAACATTATGTATATTAGTTTCATTCAAATCAAAATTAAACAATGTTATTTTGAAACAGTATAATCTTTATTTTTTTAGCTGTTTGTAAAGAATAGCAAAAAATTAACTATCTTTGAAATATGAAAAACAATAATTTAAGCTCTAAGTTATTACATCCTGGTAAATTCGAAATTGCGAACAAAAGAAAACATAGTTTTTGGAATAATGAAATGCCTCTTACAAGTAAAAGAGCAAGATTTATTATTAGTAACGAAATTGAATCTAAAAGGCTTGCGAATGCAGTTAGAAATGGTAGAGCGGAAAAAGGAACAAATATTTCTAATCAAATTGTAGAAAATAAATTTACAATACGAACTAAAGCTGTCATTTCCCAATTTGAAAAAATGAAATGAATATAGCAATCACGACTTTTATTCTAGCAGTCTTTTTACTACCTGGACTTTTATTTAGAAGGTTTTATTATACAGAAGAATTTTCAAAACAATATTATAGAAATAATTTTTTCGAACTATTTTTCTCTACTCTAATTCCTAGCATTATATTCCATATTATATGGTATTATTTTATTAAAATATTCAATTATCATGTTAACTTATTGATTATTGGTGACCTTTTAGTTAGTGAAAATATTCCAAATGTCTTTCAAAATATTAACAAATACGCTTCTCAAATATTTTTATATAATATTTCATTGTTTGGATTCTCATGTTTAGTTGGTTTTTTTGGGAAAAAAATTATTCGATTCTTTATTTTTGACAGAAAGTATAAGATGTTTCGGTTTAAAAATTCATGGCATTATTTGTTTTCTGGTGAATTTTTTGATTTCCCTAGAGCATCTTTTGATATAACGGATAAGGTTGATGAAATTGAATTATTTTATGTTGACTTTATCACTGATACATCTGAAGGAACAATAATTTATGAGGGATTCTTGGTAGATTATGAATTAACCCCATATGGAAAACTTGATTATATTATCGTTAAGGACGTTGAAAGACATTTTTTGAAAGAGGACCTACCAATAGTCGATAATTACAAGATTCCTGGTCACGTTTTAATAGTACCTTTTCAATCTATTATTAATATAAATCTAACATTTTATAAACTTGATATAGAGATAAACCAAGAAAGAGAAATTGTAATTGAACCTATTTTAATAGAATAAACCTTCAATGTATTCACGGTTGATTATCGAATGACCAAAATACAGATCATAACTCAAAGCACATAGATTTCATTATTAGGGGTTGACGAAAATCAAAAAAATTTCAAAAAGAAAAGCCCTTTAAAACATGACTAATCCAAAATGATTATTTTTCATAATAGTTTTTTCTTATTAATACCAAAAATGAAAATTTGTTCCAGAAA
>CAYLPA010000398.1:0-2554 GCA_964385385.1 uncultured Saprospiraceae bacterium
TTTTTTTCCGAGTTGAGTAATTAATTTTAAATGCCCCAACTTTTCTTAGTTCCTGTTTAACATCACTAACAATACCCATTTTAGTGTTCATATCAACTTTTAGAGAAGTAGTAATCAATTGTCTTTCTGTTTCAATAACAGCTTCTCTTTCTAATTCAATGAATTCGGCAATATCACGAGGATTTGCATAAGCATCGTTTAGTTGAATTCTTGGCTCTGAGCCAAGAACTTTTTGTTTAGTAGCAGGAGGAGGACCAATGTAAATATAGCTAACTAATCCCTTTTTTTCTAATTTTTGAACTTCAGTTGCTTCGGGAGGTTTAACATGTACTATTAATGTTATTTCTCTCATCACAGTTGTAACCATGAAGAAAAACAATAACATAAAAATTATATCGGGCAAAGAAGATGTATTTATTTCTACAACTCCCTTACCTTTTTTTTTCTTAAATCGACTCATTATTTTTTTCCTCCTACATCTTTAGGTTCAGCTTCAGATATTGCAACAGGTATTGCTTTTTGAACAGCTTTGGTTAAATCCCCATTTAATTTTTTGAACTTTACTCCAAACTTATCCTGAGAATATTCATCTCTAAGTTCTCTTACAGCTGCTGCTAATTCATTTTGCACCTGAATATACATATCATAGGAAGTTCCTCTATCGTTTTGTAAAGATATAACTCCTTTCGATTTCCAAACTTCTCCAAGTAGGTCGATTTTTCTTAGTTCAGTTTCCGGATAATCAGGGTCATCAACAGAACGAGGTCTTAAAAAATCTTTAGCTTCTTCTCTGAGGTTTTTTATATTCTCAGGTTTCCCTTTAACTAACAACTGGTCGTAAGAATTAACTAAAACCACGAAAATATTTCTGTGTTTAACATCAACTTTCTCTTGGTTTGGTGGCAACGGTGGAGGCAATTTTCTGATCATACCTGAATCAACATCCATGGTTGTAGTAACAAGGAAAAAAATAAGAAGCAAAAAAGCTATATCTGCCATTGAGCCGGCGTTTATTTGTTGTGGAGCTCTTGATGCCATATTATTTTAATTTTAAATTATTTTTTAAATATTTGTGATACACCGGAATAAATTGTAACAATTACTGCAACTGCAATAATTATATAGGTAGAAATTAATCCCATTCCAACAAGCCTTGAACTGCTACTTGTAATATTACCTTTTTCAAATGCTTTTTGCAAAACATCTCCGTCAATACTACCTGATGCTAACAAATATGAAATTCCGAAAAGCAATACAAATCCAATTAAAATTAGCAGTGCCTGTATTGCACTTTTAGGATTTCTTGTAAGGAATCCAATAGGAAAAATAATAGCAAAAAAAGCACATAAAGACAAAACAATATATGTTAAAATAAAATATGGATTTAACACATTAGCTTGTATCGCTGTACTTGTTTCAATTTCATCTCCATAAAACCATACCAACACAACAAAAATTACTCCGAGTGCCATAAATAATACGGAAACTAAAGTTGAAATCTTTAATATTAATTTAGTATTCATAGTGTTTTTTATTTAAATTATTTTTTTTTCGCTAAAATGTCAACAAAAGTAATGGTGCTATCTTCCATATCATTTACTAAACTATCAATTTTTGCAATGATATAATTATAAAATACTTGAAGAATAATAGCCACGATTAAACCGAATACTGTTGTCAACAAGGCAACTTTAATACCTCCGGCAACAATTGTTGCTGAAATATCACCCATTGCTTCGATATTATCAAAAGCTTGAATCATACCAATAACTGTTCCCATGAAACCAAGCATAGGGGCTATAGCAATGAATAATGAAATCCATGAAACACCTTTTTCTAAACGTCCCATTAAAACACTACCATAAGCAATAATTGATTTTTCAACCATTTCAAGACCATCGTTATATTTTGATAATCCTTGATAGAATATACTTGCAACAGGTCCTTTTGTTGTTTTGCATATTTCCTGAGCAGCTTCAACTCCGTCAGTTTCTATAGCTGTTTCAATTTTTGATAAAAGTTTTTTTGTATTAGTAGTTGAAAGATTCAGATAAATAATTCTTTCGATTGATAAAGCTAAACCGAGGATTAAGCATAATAATACAATTCCCATAAATCCGGCACCACCTTCAATAAATTTTTCTTTTAATATCTGGTGAAATGTTTTTGATTCAACAACTTCTTCTTCATCCACTAATGGTTCGGCAACAAGTGCAATTGCTGAGTCAGCTGTTTGAACGGCTGTATCAGTATTTTCAATTGCTGTGTTTTCATCTGTTTGTTCATCTGTCTGAGCATAAATAAAATTTGATGCTCCAAAAGTTAACAATCCTGCAATTGTTAAAAATGCAATTAATTTTTTCATAGTTAATTGTTATTGATTTTTAATAATTAATTTATTTGTTTTTATAATTTAAAATATAGTTTACAAATTTATTGCGGAGAGGAAGGGATTCGAACCCCCGGTACACTTTTGGCGTACACACGCTTTCCAAGCGTGCGCCTTAAACCGCTCGGCCACCTCTCCTTTGAGGAAAACGAATCACTCCTACTC
>CAYLPA010000399.1:0-2554 GCA_964385385.1 uncultured Saprospiraceae bacterium
TGAAATAAATGCTGCTAACAAGCGTGTCAGTTGAATATCACAGCACACGCGGGACATTAGGTGTAATACAAAATAGTAATGAAAAATTATAATGGAGGAAAAAATGTTTAAATTAAAGAGGATGATAGTAAAAATTTTATTTCTACATGTAGTGCTTATCACTATCTTAGTTTCTACAGGTTGTACATCAATGCTTTACAATACAGAAATTGGAAAACAAAAAATATTGCCTTACAATACAGAAATTGGAAGAAAAAAAATATTACAAGCACAAAAGAATAGTTTGCCAATAATAATCTCAAAAATATCTACTAATTATCCGAATTCCGCAGGTGGAGTAAATTTCAAAATAAATTTCAAGAATATCTCAGGGAAAACAATAAAATATGCTAGTTTTGGTGCAACTGCATATAATAATGTAAATGATGAAGTAGGATGTGAGATTGCAGGAAAAAGATTTGCAAGTGTTGGAGGTAGAATTACTGGTCCAATTGAGCCTTCTAAAATAAAGTCAGCAACTTGGTCTAATGCTTGGTATAATTCCACAATTAAATATGCAAAAATATCTTTTATCAATATAGAATTTATGAATGGTGAAATATTAAAATATTCAGATGAAAAATCAATTATGCAAATGATAATCCCAGAATAAAATAATCAGTTTATATTATGATTTTTTGCTTCAATTTATTTATGGAGAAACAGTGAATATTAGAAAAAAAATATACCCCCTACCAGACTGTTTTGGTTATATTCAAGATCGTTATAAAGAAAATGATGAGTTTGTAGTTATTGGAAAAATTGAGACATCAAATAAAAATGGTTATTGGGGTACAACATATTTATGTTCTGCATTAGTCCCAAATGAAGATTTAGATTTGTTGTTAAAATCGTCTGATAGATGTGGATATAAAGTAGAGAATTGGGGACCATTTCCAATCGTTGAGAAAAATGAAAAACTTGAAAATGATTTTTTCATCAAAGGATTAAATGGTAAAGAGTATGAACCTCTTGTAAATTCTTGGCAACATCATAACAAGACAATATTTTTACCCGACAATAAATTACTTGCGACTTATGGTTTAGCAAATCGTAATACAAATTTTTGTATTAAGTGGGATGATTTAACTAAACCAATTTATAACGTTATTAAGAATCAATCTTGTTCAAATTATCAGCATGAAAGAAATAAAGGTTATATTCATTCAAAGGCATTTGTTAAAATTAGACGTGATTATTTAGAGGATTATGCTTTTTTAAAAAAATCTTCAATTGTTGCATTTTATTTTGAAGAACGATGGATAGAGAATCAGGATACTTTCATACAAAAAATTTTAAATGGAAGACATATTAAAAGCTACAAGATTGAAGCTAACCGAATAAAGTTAATGTCTACCCAATTTTTGAATTATTCTTATAATTGCCGAGTTTGGGGGAGACAATTGATTTTAACATCGCATAAAAGTTCAATTTCTACTCCTAAAAAATTATTCTTAAAATGGCCAGACATAGATAATCCAATTACAGAGAAAGAAGCTATGTCATATTCATTTGACACAATTTTTGTAAAAGATAAATTCTTAAAAGATTTTGAAAATGACATCGACTACAAAATATATCCTGAATCAGGAAGTGTTGATTATGACGGTCGATGGAGTATTATTCGAACAGAAAGAATATCTCGAAATACTGTTGAGATTGAGTTAAAAAATTTGTATGAAGGAAATCCTGATTATATAATTGATAAAATTCATTCATATTCAATAACAAAGGAGAAATCAATTCAAGATCAATCAAAATACGGTAAAAGACATATTGGTTTACGAGCGAAAGAATTTGTTAATTCATTTATAAGTCTTTTTGAAAATATTGCTGAATTTTGTAACACGACAGAATTAGATTTTGATCAAGATGATTTAATAGATATCACTACTGAAAGAATAAAATACAATGGATGGTATACATTTGACGATTTTCAAGCAATATCAAAAGTTATTGAGCCTGGTTGTTCAGAAGATGATTTTAAGAATAGAGCTAAAAATTTATTTAAAGTAATAGAAAGAATTTCAGAAAAGAACTTAAGAAAAATTTTAAAACAGATTAAATTTCGCGATGATATAAAAATAGACAAATATGCTTCTATTCGTCTCTTCGCAACTTTATTTCAACTAATTGAAATATCAATTAATTCAGGATTAAGTATTAAAAATAATATAAATGCAATAAATGATAGATTTGATAATGATTATTTCAATGATAATTTAAGTTATCTTTTTGCTTTAAATGATATAAGATTACTTGAATCTCACAGTTCTGGAAGCAAATTAACGCAACAATATTATAAATCTCTGTTAGTATTTGATATTATTAGAGATGAGAACAAAGGTATCGGCTGGGGGCTTTCTGTTGATAAACTCTATGATAAATTGATTGAAGCTCTTAAGAGTATGCAGGATGTATTTGTTGAATATATTAATGAAAATAAAAACACCTAACAAACGTGCCCACAATAAGCAAGAAGAAAAGCAGGGAGAATCGTGGCGCACGCGAAACA
>CAYLPA010000400.1:0-2540 GCA_964385385.1 uncultured Saprospiraceae bacterium
GTTTGTCAATAATATTTAAATATATTTAAAGGGTGTTTTATTTCTAAAGACTTATGCAAAAATTTTAAATCGTAAATTATTTTTAAATAATGCGACCAAATAATATGAATTCGTCAGATGCTGTCTGACCTTTTGGAAATGTTAAATAAAAGTTATTGCTTTTTGCTATTTTTTGGTGGTTGTGCAACGATTACTATTGTTACCCAATGTTTTTTTCATCATCATATTTCTAAAATTTGCTTAATTGTTTCTGGGCTATCTACTTTTTTCAATTCTTTTTCTAAATCTTTTGTTTTAACTTCTGATAATAAAATCATCTTATTCGTTAATTTAATAAGGTCATTAATATATTCTTCACAATCGATCAATTCTTTACATAAATCTACTTTTTGTTCTAAATCTTTTCGTAATATTTCATATGCATTATAGAGCAGTTTCTTTTTAACTACTGTTTTTGAACTATTATCAAGATACTTTATTGACACATAAGTATTCTTAACCTTCTTTTCATTCAGGTTATAAACTTCAACCTTTTTTTCAAGCTCTTTATTAAATATAATATATTGCTCTTTTGCAATTTTTATTCTTTCTTTTAACGTATCATTTTTATTTAGAATACTCTCAGCTTTCTCATAATTAATAAGGGATTTTTCATACCTCTTTATTTCTAAAAGAGAATCTCCATTATTAATGTAAGCTAAATATGTATTTATATAATTTACTAATGTTTTTCCATCAATATTTTTTAACAATGAAGTATAAACTGGCTCATAGTTATTATCTTTCCCCCAAATTTCAACATTATTTAGCTCACCTGTATTATTATAGTAATACCAACTACCTATTTTAATTGATTTCGCATCACTATGTTTCCCTTTATTATAAATCACGTTACCTTTTGAAGAAACAACACCATTTTTATAATAATATGTACTTCCACCAACTTTTACTAATTTCACTGAAGAAGAACTGGATGCATTAAACCCTGACAAGAAATAACCATTCCAATATTTTTCACCTGTTATATAATATTCAGTAGATTTATAAATATTTTCTTTTGAATCATAATTAATTATTCGATAATATTCAGCTTCTGACAATAAGTCTACTAACTCCCATTGTTCTTCATTATTATCTTTGTAATACAACTTCCATTCACCACACTTCCGAACTGAGTTCGTAGCTTGATCATAATTCCAGTTTTCAATTTTTATAATGTTACCATTAATATCAAAATACATCCACTCTCCATGCTTTTCGTTATTGACACGGTAACCAACCATACTAACCTGAGCATTCTTATGCCATGACGTTACTTTACCTTCAGTCATGTTGTTCACAACAACATATTCTGTTCTTTTTTCTCCACTTTCATACCAAACATTACAAACCCCATTCATAACTGTATTCATTATCATATTACCGTTACTTGTGAAAAGAGAAACTTGAAGCAACGTATCATTTCTATAGACACTTTTCTCTTCAAGATAGTACTTGTCTCTATCATATTTGAACACCTTAAAATCTCCATTTTTTAAGCCGTTTTTATAATTTGATATAGTATTAGCTTCTCCATTATTGTACAACACTTTTTGCTCTCCGTGTTTTTCCCCAAATTTATAATTCTCAATTTGCACTAAATTCCCATCGTAGCTATATCCTTTTTGAATACCATGCTGTTGACCATCCTGTGTAATACCTATTTCTGTTTTTATTCTTGTTTTGTAAAACTCATCATAATACGTTTTATAATATGAAACCGACTGCGCAGACAAGCTCATGGATAAAACCATAAAAATTAGTGTTAGCTTAGATTTTTTCATTTTTATATTTTATTACATTTATATTTAAGTTTCGATTTTTTACTTTGGATTTTGCTCTTTGAAACATTCTGTCAGTCTGAACAACATAATAATTAGTACTTTTCATATTATCTAATTTATCAAGCGTATCTCTCATTATTGTATCTATTCTTCCTATTGGATTTTGTGAAGTTGTGACTTCAACTCTAACTATTATTTCATCACCCTTATAGCCTTCAAGATCAGCTTCATCTTTCCTTCCAGTTTGATTTGGATGCCAATTCCATTTATTGATTTCATGTTTTTTCTGTAAATGTTCTGCAGTTCTAATTAATAGGTTTTCGTGTTGATATTGATTAATATTCTCATAAAAAACCAATCTAATATTGTTCAAAATATTTACTTTTTCCTGTAAAGTATCATCTTTTGATATATGGATTTTATTCATTTCAAGGAAAAGTACATCTAACTTTTCTTCTAATTCTTCTTTAGCTACTACAATTTCTAACTGCTTCATAAATTTCTCAAATATTTGGTAACAATTGCATAACCGGAGCTTCCGTTTATAACTATTATATAATTAAATTAACAACCTCCAAAGGTAAAACATTAATTTTAAATTTCATAAGACTTATGCAAAATATTTATATCAATTTTGTCTGCCAAGTAAAATTTCCCCATTTAGTTTTTTTATTTACTTTTGCAAAAAATTTCAATTCGTAAAATTATTTTTAAAAT
>CAYLPA010000401.1:0-2537 GCA_964385385.1 uncultured Saprospiraceae bacterium
TTATTTTATAATTTAGTGGAATAGTTTGTCGCATTTGTGAGTTGAATCTACCAATGTTAAAAAGGATGCGCTTGGTTGGGTAAATCGTGAATTATTTAACAAGAAAGATAAAGCGATGTTAGATAAACTAACTGAAAATTATGAAGTTAAATTAGATTTAGCATTTGATTATTGGATTAATGTAATGAGATGGATTACTGGGGATGCATCCATTTGTCGTTTCAATGAAAAAAAACAAATTTCATATGGCTCCATATATTTAATGGATAGTGAAAGTAAAATGAGATTTTATAATGGAGTTCAAAGAATTAATGGATTAATTAGAAGTCCAATAAAAAAACAGGAATGGAAAAAAGTTCAAACAATACTTTCAGAAAACAAAATAGTTCCAATATGGCAACTGTTTTATTCTAAAGCTATGGAAAACCTTAGCTTAAATGATATAGAAGGATTTATAATTAATCTTGCTATATCAGTAGAAACGATTATAAGACATCTTACAAAAGAATTATTACGAGAGCCTATTAATCTAAATTATCAATCCATAGTAAATTCAATTTCCATTGCTAGAATTTTAAATAATTGGTATAAAATAGGTTTCGATTGTGCATCATGGAGAAATCTTGATAAAGAACGCAAAAATCTTATTAAATTATTTGAATATAGAAATGCAATTATGCATAGAGGAGAAAAACCTAAAATAAATCAAGAAATGAAACGAAGTTTAATTTCAGCAACAGGTGCATTTCTAAAACATGGTGAGCAACACATCAATCTCTAAGTTGAAATTTTAATATTTTACTTATTTTAATAATTAATAGATATTACATAAAAATGGAAAATTCAGCGCATTTTAATAAAGGAAATAGGACAGATATAGCATTTGTTTTTAGTGTTCCCGGACAAGAAGAAGAAAAAAACAATATACCGGTTAGTGGACAAACAGGAAAAAACTTGGACACATTATTAAAATTTCTTAAAATTAATCCTATTGACAAATACGAATATAGAATTACAAATAGCTATGATAAAGTTCTATATAAAGCAAAGCATGGTAAAACTGAAGCTTCAGTAGAAGATATTCAAGAATCTAAAAATATTGAACGTTTAATTGAAGAACTAAAAGATATAGAGAAATACATTATTTTCTTTGGTGATAAAGCCATGTCTGCTTCAATTTATTTAACTTCTCTAAAAGCGAAATTTATTTTTTGCAAACATCTTGGATTACAGTCAATAAATCAAATAGATAGAGATAAAGAAGGAAATATACTTTTACCAAAAAAACCTGGGAATACAGAAAAAAGATTAGATTTATTAGCTGATTATATTAAACAACAAATGTGCGATTAGTTATTATTAAGCAGATGATTAATATCTTTACTATCTCCCATACATCTTACAAAGAATAATCGCAGTCGAACGATAAATAATATGAGCAAATTTTGTGAATGGTGCATAAATTATAAGCATCCAAACTAAAACAAGATGAACAAAATAAATATGATAAGCAAGGCTCCAATTGTCGAAACGGGCAATTTCAACAAGCAATCCGGAAATAGTCAAAATAAACAATAAAACCAAAAACATCCAGTCGAAATAATTGTTTTTTCCTGCTACATTTTCGCCTTTAATTCTCTGAAACATCATTATTGACAAACCAACAATAAGCATTATTGCTGCGAGGTTTCCTGCAATTTTAACCGGATGAAACAAAGCTAAAGGATATTCAAAAAATATAACAGCAAGAATTGCAAAAGCAGTTACAATCAATAATAATACAAATCCCCAGAAGACTAAAAAGTGTGCATTTGCTCTATACTTATTTTCTTTACAAACATTAAATTTTTGATGAGTAATTATTTCAATCTTAAGTTCAAAAAGACTTTTTATAAAACTTTTGCATTTGGTTTTTGGCAAATGTGTTTTCATATCAGCAGCAAATTGTCTCACACTAAAAACCACTCCAATCAACATTATCAAAGTAAGAATTGAAAATGAAGTATTCAATTGCATGTGAGGAAAAAACTTTGAATAATTCACTTCACCTTCAGGAATTAACAAAGTGCCATTTAGAAAAATAATCAAGCCAATAATAAAAACAGGAATCGCTAAAGTGATTGGAAGAAAAACAGCTTTTTTCAGAAGCTTAAACAGAAAAGCAGGTTTTGCATATTTCTCATAAACTTTGCTTCTAACAGTAGCCAAAACATCACCCGGCTTCACATCTCTGGGACAATATGTAGTACAATCACCACAATTATGACAGAGCCACACATCAGGGTCAGATAGCAACTTATCCTTTAATCCCCAACTTGCCCAAATCATTTCTTTCCTTGGAAAAGGATTATCTTCAGGCGACAAATCACAAACCACCGAACAAGTCCCGCACTGCATGCATTGCTTTAGGTCTGCACCACTTTCTTCTCGCAGGTCTTTAATAAATTCTATGTCGGGTTTTATGTTCATTTGCTCGTTTCTTGTTTCTCGTTTCTCGTTGCTCGTTGCTCGTTGCTCGTTGCTCGTTGCTCGTTGCT
>CAYLPA010000402.1:0-2533 GCA_964385385.1 uncultured Saprospiraceae bacterium
AAGAAAAACAAAAAACCATAAAAGAACCTATATCAGTTTCAGGAATAGGTTTACATACAGGGAAACAAGTAACACTTACTTTTAAACCTGCTCCCGTTAATCATGGATACAAATTCAAAAGAGTAGATTTGAATAATTCTCCTGTTATCAACGCAGATGTTGATTATGTTGTTGATACAATAAGAGGAACAAGTCTCGAATATAAAGGTATTCGTATCACTACGGTAGAGCATGTTTTAGCTGCAATAGCCGGTTTAAATATTGATAACATTTTGATAGAATTAGATTGCTCGGAAACTCCTATAATGGATGGAAGTTCCAAATACTATGTTGAAGCATTATTAAAAACCGGAATACAAGAACAAAATGCAGAGAAGAAATATTTTGTTGTAAATTCAAATATTTCATATTCTGACCCTGAAAAAAAAGTTGAAATGTTAGTAATTCCTAATGAGCATTACAAAATTTCAGCAATGATAGATTATGACATGAAGGTTCTTGGAACTCAAAATGCTACTCTAAATAAAATTGAAGATTTTAAAGATGAAATTGCTTTTTGCCGAACATTTGTTTTCCTTCACGAATTAGAATATCTTTTCACAAAAGACCATCTTATTAAAGGTGGGGATTTAAACAATGCAATAGTTTTTGTTGATAGAGTAGTTTCTCAAAAAGAACTCGACAGACTTGCAACTATTTTCAACAAGCCAAAAATGTCTATCCGAAAAGAAGGGATTTTGAACAATCTTGAATTGTATTTTCCCAACGAGCCGGCACGTCACAAACTTCTAGATGTTGTTGGAGACCTTGCATTAATTGGAATGTCTATCAAAGGACATGTTATTGCTCATAGACCCGGACATTCTTCAAATATAGAATTTGTAAAATTGATAAAAGCAAAAATTAAAGAAGATAAAGCAAAAAGCAAAGTACCACACTACGACCCTAACATACCACCAATTTATGATATTAATCAAATAAAAAAAATTCTTCCTCACAGACCACCTTTTTTGCTTATAGACAGGATTACCGAAATGAGCGATAAACATGTTGTCGGAATTAAAAATGTTACGATGAACGAAGGTTTTTTCGTTGGACATTTTCCCGATGAACCTGTAATGCCGGGAGTTCTGCAACTTGAAGCTATGGCTCAGGCCGGAGGAATATTTTCTTTAAACAATGTACCCGACCCCGAAAATTATTCTACATATTTTTTAAAAATTGATAATGTCAGATTCAGAAAAAAAGTTGTACCTGGCGATACATTAATTTTTAAATTAGTTTTGGCTTCACCTTTTCGTAGAGGCATTTGCCACATGAAAGGCATTGGATATGTTGGAAATAAAATTGTTGTTGAAGCTGAACTAATTGCTCAAATTCTGAAAGATAGAAATAAATAATATTTTTTTTTATGAATCAACCCTTAGCATACGTACACCCTCAGGCAAAAATTGCAAATAATGTAGTTATTGAACCATTTGTTACTATCCACAAAAATGTTGAAATTGGAGAAGGAACATGGATTGGTTCAAATGTAACTATTATGGAGGGTGCAAGAATTGGGAAAAACTGTAAAATTTTTCCCGGTGCCGTAATTTCTGCTGTTCCGCAAGACTTGAAATTTTCAGGTGAAGACACGGTTGTGAAAATTGGCAACAATGTTACAATTCGCGAATTCGTAACAATTAACCGAGGAACTAAAGCAAGCTATGAAACAGTTATCGGAAACAATAACTTAATCATGGCTTACGTACACATTGCTCACGATTGCGTTGTCGGAAACAATTGTATTTTGGCTAATGCTGCAACATTAGCAGGACATATTACAATTGGAGATTGGGCAATCATCGGTGGTTTAGTGGCTGTCCATCAATTTGTGAATATCGGGCAACATTCAATGATTTCCGGTGGTTCATTAGTCAGAAAAGATATCCCACCATATACAAAAGGTGCACGAGAACCTTTATCATTTGTTGGAATTAATTCTATTGGACTTCGCAGAAGAGGATACACTCCTGAAAAAATTAATGAAATTCAAGATATTTACAGAATACTATATTTGAAAAAATATAATGTTACCCAAGGAATAAATATTATTGAAGCTGAAATGCCAGCAACAAAAGAACGTGATGAAATTATTTCTTTTATTGCAAATTCTACTAGAGGAATCATGAAGGGCTATTCCAGAATAAGTGTTTTTTAAAATCATTAATTTTTCAATATTCATAGCAAAGATTTAATAAAAATATTTTAGCATTAAATTTTTCTAAATTTTATTTGTTGATATTTTGAATATCCTAAAATCAAAAAATGGCAAAAAGAAAAGTTATTAATAGATTTAACAGTTTAACTTCAAAAGAATGGTTGCCATTTCAAAAATCTTTCTTTAAATATTCCGACCAGAAAAATTTATTATTAGAAAACATAAGATTCTTCACCAAAACAAATGATGAAATTCCTGCTCAAATTTATTTTTGGGGTAATAATACTAATCTGAAGTTATTAAAAGAGCTTGAAACTGAATATAATTTTG
>CAYLPA010000403.1:0-2521 GCA_964385385.1 uncultured Saprospiraceae bacterium
TCAAATCTGTTTTCTTCGTTTCTGAATCCATGACCTTCGTTTTCTTTAACCATATATTCAACGTCAACTCCTCTTGCTTTAAGAGCTTCGACCATTTGGTTTGACTCATTAACATTAACTCTTGGGTCTTTAGCTCCCTGAGCTACATACAATGGAGCAGTAATTTTGTCTGCATGAAAAGCAGGAGAAGTTGCCACAAACTGAAGGCTGTCAGCAACAGGATCACCAACCATATCATACATCATAGTTAGCATTGGTTTCCAGTAAGGAGGAATAGTTCTCATGAATGTAAATAGGTTAGAAACACCAACTATATCTACACCACATGCATAAACATCAGGAGTGAAGGCAAGTCCTGCTAAAACAGCATAACCACCATAACTTCCACCCATAATTCCAATTCTCTCTTTGTCTGCAATGCCTTGCTCAACTAACCAATTTACACCGTCTGTAATATCATCCTGCATTGTTAAACCCCATTGTTTGAAAGATGCTTCCATGAATTTTTTACCATAACCTGTTGAGCCTCTGAAATTCATTTGAAGAACTGCATAATCTCGATTTGCAAGGAACTGAACTCTTTTATCAAATCCCCAATTATCTCTTGCCCAAGGTCCGCCATGAGGATGAATAACTGTTGGTAGATTCTTAGCAGTTTCCATAGTGTATCCTTTTGGAAGTGTTAGATATCCATTGATTGTTAAACCATCTCTTGATTTGTAAGTAATTGGTTTTACTTCAGCCATATTGTTTTCATCAATCCAAGGGCTAACATCATGAATTTTTGTTAGTTCATCAGTGTTTTTATCATAAAGATAATATGCACCTAAAGAGCGGTCGCTGTATGTACGAACAATAAATTTGGTTTCATCTTTTGTCATTCCAGAGATACCAATTTCATATTCTCCAAGATCTTTCTGTAGTCTTTCGAAAATTTTCTTTATTTCTTTATCAAAGAAATATCTTTCTTTTTTCCATGAAGTAAAAGAAGCAGTAGTTATGACTTTTCGTTTTCTTGAGTAATACAGTCCTCCAACATCATAATCAGCATTTGTGTAAAGAACTTCTGTTTCTTCAGCTTTTTCAATGTCGAAAATTACAATGGCTGTTTTATCTCTGTTGAGATTAGAAACGCAATATAAATTTTTGTTATCGAATGTGAAAAAACTTGGAGACATTTGTTCTTTATAATTTGTAGTTAAAATAATTTTAAACTCATCATTTTCAGTTTCACGATAAAGAATACTTGTGTTTAGTCCATCTAATTGATAAGCAATTCTCAGTTGTCCATTATGGTCAGTCATCCATCCCTGAATGTTTCCCGGATTTTCTGCCAATTGTTTAATTTCTCCGGTTTCGATATTAAGTCTGTAAGGGTCAAAAACTCTTGGATTGTTTTTGTTTAAACCAACAATTACTTCATTAGGAATGTCTTTTAAATCATCAATAATTTGAGTTCTAACACCTTCAAAATCTGTTAAAGCAATTAAATTACTACCGTCAATGTTTACTCCAAGCAGTTTGTAGTTTTCGTCTCCATCACTATCTTTGAGGAAAAGTATTCTTTCGTCGTTTGCCCAGAAGTATCCTGTAATATCTCTTTCGGTTTCTTTAGTAAGTTGAATCACTTCTTCTTTGCCAATTTCCTGTACAAAAATGTTCATCCTTTTTTCATAAGGAGCGAGATAGGAATAATATTTCCCGTTAGGTGAAATTTTATAGCCTGATTTGTCAGGATTTTTGAAGAAATTTTCAATAGTTACTTTTTCAGCTTTAACGATTTCTTCTTTGTCATTTTTTTCAGAATTGCCACAAGCACCAATAAATAATGATGTAACAAAAACTCCAATGACCATCAATAATAAATTTGTTTTTTGTTTCATTTTAATAATAGATTTGTTTAATTAATAAAATTTTTGGTTTTTATAATTTAATGTTAAATAATTTCTTTTTTACATTGTTCAATGATTTTTGCATCTACCCAGAAAACATTTCCTGCAAAATTAAGGTATTTTCTATTTTTATAATTAGCATTTGGATAAATCGAATCGGTATTACTTGTGAAAAATAAATATTTGCCATCATAAGAAAGATATGGAGCAAATTCATCATTGTCAGAATTTACACTTTTGTCGAATTTAATTGCATCGCCCCATTGTCCATTTCCTAAATTATAAGCTATATATAAATCACAGTTATTAATGCTATCATATCTTGTTGAAGAGAAAATTAAAAAACTTTCATCAGGAGAAATAAATGGGTCGAAATCATGATAAATAGTATTTATTGATTCTTTAAGAATTTTAGGTTTTTGATATTTGCCATTTTTATATTCCGATTTAAAAATATCAAGTCCTGAATTCATTTGGTTGAAGTCTGAAAAAAAGTAAATATTTCCGTTTTTAGCTATTGTAGGACAGAGATAGTTAGAATTATTATTTATGTCAAGGGGTTTTGGCTCATCCCATCCATTAGTTGTAAAATTAATTTCCCAAATATTATAGTCATTAATCGAGTCATA
>CAYLPA010000404.1:0-2511 GCA_964385385.1 uncultured Saprospiraceae bacterium
AATTATTTTAGTTTAAAACAAAATCCAATGGATTATTAACTTTAGTTTTAAGAAGAGCAAAATCAATTACTTCAATCGTATTATTTACATAATGAAATTTTATACCTTTAATATACTTTTCATTAATTTCAGCAACATTCTTTTTGTTTTCTTCCGAAATAATAATATCAGTAATTTTGGCACGTCTCGCAGCAAGGATTTTTTCTTTTATTCCTCCAACAGGCAATATTTTTCCTCTTAGGGTAATCTCTCCTGTCATAGCAATTTTGCTTCTTACTTTTCTTTGAGTGAAAGCAGAAGCCAAAGCAGTAAACAAAGTAATACCGGCAGATGGTCCATCTTTAGGCGTTGCTCCTTCGGGAACATGAATATGAACGTTCCATTCAGAGAAAATTTTACTATCAATTTTAAGAATATTTGAATGAGCTTTTAAATATTCATAAGCAATCGTAGCAGATTCTTTCATTACATCACCAAGATTTCCGGTGAGTGTTAGTTTCCCTTTACCTCTACTTAAGCTCACTTCAATAAACAAAATATCTCCACCATAGGAAGTCCATGCCAAACCGGTTACAACACCGGGAATTTCGTTTGACAAACTTTTATCTTTAACATAATTCGATGGTCCTAAAATTTTTACTAAATCTTCTGAATTTAGAACTTTATTATATTTTTCATCTGTAACAATAAATTTTGCCCTGTTACGAAGAATTTTAGCAATATATTTTTCTAATGTGCGAACACCTGATTCAGCGGTATAATCTTCAATAATTTTTTCAATAATTTTCTTATTAAAAGTTAATTGACTTGATTTAATACCATGTTCCTTAAATTGTTTTGGAATTAGATGCCTTTTAGCAATTTCTATTTTTTCTTCAACAAGATAACCACTGATATCAATAACTTCCATTCTGTCACGCAAGGCTGGATGTATGCTGCTTAAAGTGTTTGCTGTTGCAATAAACATCACTTTTGAAAGGTCATAATTTACTTCAAGAAAATTATCATGAAAAGTAGAATTTTGTTCGGGGTCAAGCACTTCAAGCAAAGCAGCAGCAGGATCTCCATTAACATTCATTCCAATTATTTTATCCACTTCATCAAGAACAAAAACAGGATTTGAAGTTTTTGCTTTTTTAATATTTTGTAATATTCTACCCGGCATTGCACCAATATATGTTTTTCTATGCCCGCGAATTTCAGCTTCATCCCGTAAACCACCCAAAGACATTCTAATATATTTTCTGTTTAAAGCTCTTGCTATAGATTTCCCTAATGATGTTTTACCAACACCGGGAGGACCAACAAGACATAATATAGGTGATTTCATATCTCCTTTCAACTTATAAACAGCAAGATGTTCAATTATTCTTTCCTTAATTTTTTCTAATCCGTAATGGTCTTTATCAAGAATTTTCTGTGCATTTTTTAATTCAAAATTATCTTTGGAATATTCTCCCCAAGGAAGCTCCACCAATGTTTCAAGATAATTAATCTGAACAGAATACTCAGCAGAAGATGGATGCATTCTTTGAAACTTAATAATTTCTTTATCGAAAATTTTTGCAATTTCTTTAGGCCATTTCTTTTTTTCGGCTTTAACTTTCAAATCATTAATTTCATGCTCACCCGGGTTGCCTCCTAATTCTTCCTGAATAGTTTTCATTTGCATGTTAAGCAAGTAATCTCTTTGTTGTTTATTGAGGTCAGTTTTTACTTTGCTTTGTATTTGATTTTTCAATTCAAGCATTTGTAGTTCTTTTGTTAAAGAAGCAAGAACCATATTTGCTCTTTTTTTCAAATCAGAAATTTCAAGTAATTTTTGTTTCTCAATAATATTGATATTCAAATTTGAAGACATGAAATTTACAAGAAAAGAATGACTTTCAATATTATTAATTGCAAAACCTGCGTCTGAAGGAATATTAGGAGATTGTTTAATAATCTGAAGTGAAATATCTTTAAGAGATGAAATTAATGCATTAAATTTCTTATCTTTAACTATTGATTTTGGGGGTTCTAATTTTTCAACACTTGCCTTAAAATAAGGGTCTTCCTGAACCATCTTAAGCAAAGAAAATCTTTTTTTCCCTTGAATAATAACTGTTGTATTTCCATCGGGCATTTGTAAAATTTTAAGAATACTTGCAACAGTACCTATCTTATTCAAATCCTTAAAATCAGGGTCTTCAACAGTATCATTTTTTTGAGCAACAACACCAATTATTTTATCCTTTTTATATGTTTCTTTGATTAATCTTATTGATTTATCTCTGCCAATAGTAATTGGAATTACTATACCTGGAAATAATACTGTATTTCGTAAAGGTAGAATTGGCAATACTTCAGGAATTTCTTCTGCATTCATTTTATCTTCATCTTCAGAAGAAAGCAAAGGAATAAATTCTGTTTCATTTTCCATAATGTCTGAGAACTCCAAATCCTCATTATTAAACCATTTATCCATAAATTATTCTTAAGTCAATTTGTCAGCTAATTATTTATTTTTTT
>CAYLPA010000405.1:0-2510 GCA_964385385.1 uncultured Saprospiraceae bacterium
AGAATTTGAACAGCTAAGGCAAGAAGTTGAAAACTGCCAAAAATGTCCTTTGTTCAAAAGCAGGAACAAAGTTGTATTCGGCAGTGGCAATTCACATGCAAAAATATTTTTAATCGGCGAAGGTCCGGGTTATGATGAAGACCGAACAGGTGTTGCTTTTGTAGGAAAATCAGGGCAACTGTTAGACAAAATTCTTGCAGCCTGTAATTTTACTCGCGAACAACATGTGTTTATTGGAAACATTGTTAAATGTCGTCCTCCGCAAAACCGTAACCCTGAAATTGAAGAAATGGCAGCTTGCCTCCCCTATTTGCTTAGGCAAATTGAATTAGTCAAACCGTCAATAATTATTACTCTCGGTGCTACAGCCATCAAAGGATTGATTGATAAAAATGCCAAAATCACAAAAGAAAGAGGGAATTGGAAAATTTGGAACAACATTTTAGTTATGCCTACATTTCATCCTTCTGCACTTTTAAGAAATCCTTCATTGAAAAAAGACACTTGGGAAGATTTTAAAAAAGTTATTCTAAAATACAGAGAATTAGTTGACAATAACCATTCCTGCAAATATATCTAACCTTAATTTAATTTTTATTTAAATTTTTTTTCATAATAATTAAACTTTTTATATTTTTTTCCGTCTAAGAAAAATAAAATAATAAAATGAAATTTTTAACTTCTGGCATAAATTTTGAAAAAGAGTAGAAAATATTTTTTAAACAAATCTATCAATTTTCTATAAATAATATTATTTTTGCACTTTTAAATTAATATAAAACATTTATATAAAATTCAATAAACCATGAAAAAATTAGTTTTAACAATCGGTATTTTTTTGTTTTTATCCGTAACAATAAAAGCACAACCAAACGCAAATTCTGCCCAGAATAATAAAAACGCACCCCAAATCAAATTTGAGAATGTTGTTTATGATTATGGAACAATTTTTCAAAACGGTGATGGAAATTGCGAATTCAAATTTAAAAACACAGGAAAAGAACCTTTGATATTAACAACAGTTCGTTCATCATGTGGTTGCACAGTTCCAAAATGGCCCCAAGAACCAATTCTGCCAGGAAAAAGTGCTGCAATAAAAGTAAAATACGACACAAGACGACTAGGTATTATCAACAAACAAATTACTGTTAGGTCTAACGCAATTGAATCAACTATTGTACTTAGAATTAAAGGAAGAATTACTACTAAACCAAAAGAAACAGTACCTGCAAAACAACTTGATAAAAATTCTTCACCTGTAATGAAATAAATTAGGTTAAATTCATTTTTTTTATAAACTTTGTCCCGAAAATTATTTTTCGGGATTTTTTTATTTACAAACAATTTTTATCATGCCAAAAATATCAGATAAAGGCAATTTAATGCCACAATCACCAATCAGAAAATTAGTCCCTTACTCAGACAATGCAAAAAAGAGAGGACTAAAAGTTTATCATTTAAACATAGGACAACCAGACATTAGAACTCCTGAAATAGCTCTTAATGCCGTAAAAAATTTCAATCAAAAAGTTGTTGCTTATAGTCATTCTGCCGGAAATCTTTCTTATAGAGAAAAACTTTCGGATTATTATAAAAAACACAATATTTCTATCACTGCCGAAGAAATAATAATTTGCGCCGGTGCTTCTGAAGCTATTGTTTTCGCTATGCAAACATGCATGAACGAAGGCGATGAAATCATTATCCCCGAACCATTTTACGCAAATTACAACGGATTTGCTGTTACCTCCGGTGTGAAAATCAAACCAATTCCATCATCAATAGAAACAGGTTTCGCTTTGCCACCAATCGAAGATTTCGAAAAGGCAATTACTCCAAAAACCAAGGCTATAATGATTTGCAATCCTAACAATCCAACTGGATATTTGTATTCGAAAGAAGAACTGGAAACTTTGAAAGAAATAGTTCTGAAACACGACCTATATCTTTTTTCCGATGAAGTTTATCGTGAATTTTGTTATGATAATAGCAAGCATACCTCAGTTTTTCATCTTGATGGTTTGGATGAAAACATTATTCTTATTGATTCAATTTCTAAGCGCTACAGTGCTTGTGGTTTTAGAATTGGATGGATGATGTCGAAAAACAAAGATGTGATGTCAACAGCCATGAAATTTGCTCAAGCCCGACTGTGTCCTCCAAGTTTCGGACAAATTGCCGGTGAAGCTGCAAATGATACTCCGGATTCATATTTTGAAGAAGTTTTAGAAGAATATCATGCACGCAGAAATGTTGTTGTCGAAGCAATAAATAAAATGGAAGGAGCTTTCTGCCCAAATCCTAAAGGAGCATTTTATGTTGTTCCAAGGCTTCCTATCGACAATTCTGACAAATTTTGTCGATGGCTTTTAGAAGATTTCGAATATAACAACGAAACAGTTATGATGGCTCCTGCAACTGGCTTTTATGCTACAAAAGGAAAAGGCTTAAACGAAGTTAGAATTAGTTATGTTCTCAATGTTGACGACCTTAAAGCATCAATGAAATGC
>CAYLPA010000406.1:0-2505 GCA_964385385.1 uncultured Saprospiraceae bacterium
TAATGTTTTGCAGCTGCCACGGGGAGCGAAGCGACTAGTGGAGCTGCTTGTTATAAGCAATTTATCTTATCATTTAACAATTTAGAAAATTTAGTTGCACCTCTATCATTCAAGTGGTCTCCATCGTAAAAATCTTCTTCTGTAAAGCATTTATCGTGGGAGAAATTAAAGTATTTTATGCTATTAATTTCAGATATGTCACTGCAAGTCTTAAAAATTTTTGCTAATTTTTGAGAATCCAAATTATCATAATAATATTTTGTTGTAGGCGTGTTTATCAATACTACTTCAAAATTATGCAATCTAGAAAAGTTAATGATTTCTTCTAAATGCTTAACATTTTCAGAAAAGTCTAAAGAACCATTTTCATGCCTTTTTGCTGCAGTCAAAGCGGTAGATTTAAGGTCGTGACGCTTAGAATAACTATATGAAGTGCACCATCCATAACTATTACAACTTATTGGAGTTTTACCTTTAAAAACATAATTTTTTATCGCTCTTGAACTTTTGCTGAATCCTTTTGCTAAAAATGCAGAATAATATTTTACATTTTTATTGGATAAAATTTTAGTTTTGCAATTCATATAATGTAAATAGTCATATTTTCTCCCGTTTTCTTCTCCTTTGTCTAATTTATGACTTAATGAAAAATAGGAAATTGGAATTATTACTTTTTTCAGGTTTGGCATGTAATCGTTATATTCCATTAATAATTCTTTGTCATAGAATAGGGATTGGCTTGTGTTGGCTAGACTAAATGCTACGGATTGAAAATATTCAGGATTAACTCCCATAAACGTATGTGAAGAACCCAAAATCAAAGTCTCAATTTCATTACCTTTATCAATAATATGATTTTTTTTAAAAGAATAATCATTTGGAATATTTCGAATAACATATTCCAAAATAGTAAAAAGTAAAACTAACGGTAAAATAAATATAATTACTGATATTATAAATCGCTTCATCTAAATCTCCTAAAACTGAAAATAAATAAAATCTTGCTGTGTTCCAGCAAAGAAAATAATTATAAATACTATTGAATAATAAGCAATCCAACGAATTGGACGGGGGATTTGTATGTTATCAAATTCTAGAGCGTGTTCTTTATTTCGTTGTAACCACTCGATTAAAATAAAAAAAGGCAAAATAACAATAAGAGATTTTCCTGCAGCTAGTCCTTCGTGGCGAGGTATTACTAAATCAAAGTTGACAATTATTCGATTTATGTAATCAAAAGCCATTCCCAAACTTTCCGATCTAAAAAAAATCCAAGCAAAAGTTGTTAAACTAAATGTTGTAAATATTTGAAATATTTCTTTGAAACTTGGGAAAAGACTATTTTTTGCAACAGTATCAATATTTTGTCGATTTTTCTTTGCTAATAAAAGAGGAATGAAATATAAAGCATTTAATCCACCCCAAAATACAAAGGTCCAATTTGCGCCGTGCCAAAATCCGCTTACAAGAAATATAATAAAAGTGTTACGAATCTTGCTCCAAGTGCCTCCTCGGCTTCCACCAAGAGGAATATAGAGATAATCTCTAAACCAGGTTGAAAGAGAGATATGCCATCTTCTCCAGAATTCCCCAATATCTCTGGAAAAATACGGAAATGCAAAATTTCTCATTAAATTAAATCCAAATAGTCGTGAAGTACCAATTGCGATATCAGAATAACCAGAAAAATCACCATATATTTGAAAAGTGAAGAATACTGCACCGGCAATCAATGTGATACTTGATACATCTTGATAATTATTGAATACATTATTGGCAACAGTAGCACAATTATCAGCAATTACAATTTTTTTAAACAATCCCCAAAGGATTTGTCTTAAGCCATCTACTGCTTTGTTATAATCAAAATTGCGTTTTATATAAAATTGAGGTAAAAGATTTGTTGCTCTTTCAATTGGACCTGCAACTAACTGAGGGAAGAAACTTACAAACGCAAAAAAAGCAATGATATCTTTTGTCGGTTCAAGCTTTCTTTTATAAACATCGATTGAATAGCTTAAGGTTTGGAAAGTATAAAAACTAATTCCAACTGGTAAAATTACTTTTAATCTGGATGCAGATAACGATTGACCGAAAAATGAAAATGCTTCTACAAAGCTATCAACAAAAAAGTTGAAATATTTAAAATACATCAAGAATCCAAGATTTACGAGAATACTTGTCAAAAGCAGTAATTTTCTTTTTGTCTCATTTTCTTGTTTACCGAGTCCAATTCCAACAGCAAAATCAACAAATGAACTAAATACAATTAGAGATAAAAATCTCCAATCCCACCAACCATAAAATATATAGCTTGCAACTAAAAGAAGTAAGTTTTGAACTTTAAGTTTCTTATTTGTTACGAACCAATATAGTATGAAAACTATTGGTAAGAATATCAAAAATTCGATTGAATTAAATAACACTAAATAGAATCCCCTTATTTTTATTTTTTTCTTTAATTATTTTATCTTGCCTTTTATGTAAAGGAAATTGCTTATAATG
>CAYLPA010000407.1:0-2503 GCA_964385385.1 uncultured Saprospiraceae bacterium
ATTGCTTTTCACTGCCGAACTATCTGATTTTGATAAAATAAAATCATTGAAAGATGTTTCAGTTATCGGGCATATTACACATAAAAACTCAGGCATGAATCTTATTGCAAAAAATAATGTTTCTGTTCCAATTGAAGCTCAGGGATGGGATGCTTTACGGAAAGACTTGTAAATAAATTAAATATATTTTATTTTTTTCTTGGAAATATAATAAATGTTTTGTATATTTGGTTTTTCTATATATTAATTAAATCCAAATGCCATGAAAAAATTTACAATTCTTTTTAGTTTGTTTTTTGTTTCGTCTTATCTTTTTGGACAAAATCTTCCTGTTGCAGTAAATGATACAGCTAATGCTACTGCTGGAATTCCAATTACAGTTAATCTTCTTCTAAATGATTATGATCCTGATGGAGATACTATTGAACTCTGGATGGTAATGTCACCTAATGGCCTAATAGCAAAAACTGATAGCTCTATTACTTATGCACCGCATATTTGTTATGAGGGCTTAGACAGTATAAAATATATAATAAGAGAAAAAAATAATCATTCAAATAGAGGTTATGCTGTTTTAGTGATTTATGTTACAAATAATGGTTTTGACTTTTTGGAAACAAATAATATTAAAGCTAGAATTAATGCATTTGGAAATCACTTTTGGGATTTTGATAGTAAATCAAGTTTTGAAGTTCCTAAGGGAAAAGGGAAAAATAGTATTTTTTCCAGCACTTTATGGGCAGGAGGATTAGATAATTCATCAAATTTACATCTTGCAGGAGAAAGATATCGTGGAAACGGTGAAGATTTTTGGGTCGGACCCATCATGGATTCTACTGCATATTCAATTTGTCAGGATAGTTTATGGAGTAAGGTTTGGAAAATTAATAAAGCCGATATTGATTATCACAGAGCACACTGGTGGGATGCCGGCTATATTCCTATATCTGATATTTTAACCTGGCCCGGCAATGGCGACACAGCACTTGGACAAACTGCTAAATTGGCTCCTTATATCGATAATAATAATAACGGAATTTATAATGCTTATGAAGGTGATTATCCTTTGCTGCGAGGGCATGAGTGTATTTTCTTTATTTATAATGATGATAGAAAAAATCATACGGAAAGTGGAGGCGAGAAACTTAAAATTGAAATTCATGCTATGGCTTATGCATTTGATTGCCCTACAGATTCTGCTTTTAACAATACTCTATTTATTCATTATGATATTTATAATCGTTCAAGCATAAATTATACAAACACTTATTTTGGAAATTTTACTGATTTTGAGATTGGATATGCTTATGATGATTATGTTGCTTGTGATGTTCAGCGGGGAACTTTTTTCAGCTATAATGGAAAAAATATTGATGGCACAGGAAAATTTGATCACTACGGAGCAAATCCACCTGCTCAGGGTGTTACAATTCTCAAAGGACCATTAATGGATGCTGATGGAATTGATAATCCATCTGGTGTTGATGAAGGTGTTAACGGTTTGTTTTTCGGAGATGGTATTCCCGATAATGAATGTCTTGGTTTGACAAATTTTGTTTATTTTGTCAACTATGGAATGGGTGCAATGAGTGACCCTAAATATGCCATTGATTATTATAATTATATGAATTCCTTGTGGTTAGATAGCACACATATTCTTTACGGTGGAAATGGACATGCAAATGCAAGTCCTCCAGCTTATGGTCCTGCTTGTAATTTTATGTATCCTGGAAATACTGACTCAACAAATTGGGGAACAGGCGGAGTAGCACCAAACGGTCCTGTCTATTGGTCAGAAGAAACTGCTGGTAATGCGCCATACGACCGCAGGGGTTATGGAAGTATGGGCCCATTTACTTTCAATGCTGGAGATAAAGAAACAATTGACCTCGCTTATGTTTTTGCGAGAGATTATAATGATACTTTAGCTTATGCTGCTGTTAATGTTCTTAAGACTCGAATTGATTCTATAATTTCAGGATATAAAGCAGATAAATCACCCTGTGGTGGCAGTTTCTCAAATATTAATAAATTTCCAAAATTACAATCAGACTTAAAAGTTTTTCCAAATCCTGCTAACAGCGAATTATTTATAGCATATAAAAATCTTTCAAAAGAATCTCAATATTTTATTTTCGATATGTTCGGGAAACTTATAAAAACCGGGATTCTTAAGGAAAATGAGATAAATAGTATTTCAATTTATAATTTGAATACAGGACTATATATTCTGAAAGTTATTGAAGGTTCAGATATAAAAAATGCTAAATTTATTAAAATGTAAGTTTAGGACTAATTTAATAGGCCAGTTCCTAAAATGATTCTTTAATATTTCACATTAAGTATTTCTAAATTAAATTTTTTAGTGATATAATTAATATTCGTATATTTGGATAAATTATTTATCCATTTAAATTGAATATCATGAAAAAATTTACAATCCTTTTAAGTTTGTTTTTTGTTTCGCTTTATGTTGCAGGACAAAATCTTCCTGTTGCAATAA
>CAYLPA010000408.1:0-2502 GCA_964385385.1 uncultured Saprospiraceae bacterium
TGAAGAAATTCATAAATATTATTATTTCTGTTTTATTATTATTTAATGTATCATTCTCTCAAATAGATACAATTTATAATAATATTTATTCACCCTATCACGGTACTACAGGAATAAGTTCATTAGTTAAGACAGATAGTTTTTATTATGCTTTATTTAATCAAAAAGATGTACCTGATTTAATTCAAAATTATGGAATTTTAAAATTTGATAAAAAGGGAAATATTATTGATTCTAGTCTTTGGGGGCATATAGACAACAGTATAGCTTTTAATTATGGTCACGTATTTATTGAAACAAGTGATAATAATTTTGTTTTTTGTGGAGGTACAAAGGATTCTCTTGGTACAGTTAGAGGAATTCTTGTTAAAGTTGATAATAATCTCGATACTCTTTGGACAAAATGGTTTAATCACCCCGATACTTTAATTGCATCACAAGCAAATCCATCTGTTATTTATTCAACATTAACTGATATCAAAGAGACACCAGATGGAGGATATATAATTATAGGAAATTATAATAAAGATTGCATTAATTTGAATGTCCATGGTTTTCTTATTAAAACTGATACTTCTGGGAATATTCTGTGGTTTAAGTTAATGCCTTCAAGTATAATTTCATCAAATTATCTTTACGATATTGAAATTGATATTTTAGACTCAGGTTTTTATTTTCCATCGAATAGATCAAATCAAGCTCCTGCAAACATATCACTTTTTAAGACTGATAAAATGGGCAATGTTAAATGGTACACTAAGGTTAATCTAGTTACATATCCCGAATATCCACAGTACCCAATTGATGCTGAAGTTATTAATGACAGTACGGTTGTTATTGCATCTACTTTTGCATGGAAAGATATTCCTACAAATCATTTGCAGAACTCTGTAATGGTTACAAGTGTTAATACAAATACTCATTTAATTAATTGGGAAGAAAGATTTAGTTTTAATAATGAACGAGTTGGTAAAACTTTACATCAAAGTATTGGCGCTAATTTAACACCAAATGGAAATATTGCCATTTCAACAACCATGATAGTTTATAATATGGGTTATCGTGGAAGTTTATTATTAATTAACCAAAACGGTGATAGTTTATGGCAACGATATTATGCTCACACATATAGCGATAGTAATAATGTTGATTTGCAACTTAATGATTTAGTGGTTTGCGATGATGGAGGATTTTTAATGGGTGGATTTTATCATAAAGATTTGGAAATGTATTCGCATGCATGGTTAGTAAAAACCGATAGTTTGGGATTTGCTCCGGCAGCATTTACTCTTGCAGTTGAAGAAAAGCATTTGGTTATTACTCAACAAGCAATGCTTTATCCTAATCCTGCTCAAAGCAATATTAATCTTCGGTTTAAAGAAAATCCAGATTCAAAACTTTCTTTACTAATTTATAATTCAGCAGGAGTTTTGGTAAAGCAAAAGGTGCTTTCAGCTTATGAGAATGAATATAGGATTAATATCGAAAATTTGGAAAAAGGGGTTTATTTTATTCGTATTGTTTCTGATAATCAGTTAATGTTTAATTCTAAATTTATAAAATTATAATATCATGAAAAAACTACTATTACTTTCTGCTTTATTATTTCCATTATTTGTTTCATCACAAAACTATATTCCCATTCCTTGTGATAGCACTTCAGAATGGAGAATTAAAATGGAAAGTGTAAATAAAGATTATTGCTTAAAAATTAAAGATTATCTTTATTATTTTAATGATGATACTATTATTAATTCACACATTTATAAAAAACTATATATGTCAGGCATTCATTATGAAGAAGCTTACGGAAATATCACTTGTAATCCTACAGTTTATCATTTTCAGAAAAATTATGTAGGAGCAATTAGAAATGATTCAGGGAAAGTTTATTGTTTACAACCTTATTTTTATGAGTTTCTATTATTCGATTTCACATTAAATATTGGAGATACAGTTCCTGGATTTTTTTATTTTTCTAAAGCAACAACTATTTTTTCAATTGATTCTGTATTAATTAATAGTCGTTATCACAAACGTTTTAATCTCAAATATGGTTATTGGATTATTGAGGGTATTGGCTCTAATTTTGGTCTAATTGAATCAGAAAGTATGTCTTTAGATGCTTCATCTGAATTTCTTTGCTACGCTGAAAATCATATACCTATTTTTCCTGTTGGTACAAATTGCATCTTAAATGTAAGCATAAATGAAAACAAAGAATATAAGAAAAAAACTGATTTAATAATTTACCCAAATCCTGCAAGTGATGAAATTACTATTGATTTTGGAAAAGTTTTGGAGCAGGATGTTTTTGTAGAGATATATAATATTACAGGTCAGAAAGTAAAAAGGCAAAAGTTTAAAGGCAAAAGTTTAATCCAAATAGAAGCTAAGGATTTAGTTCATGGATTATATCTTGGAAAAGTGATTTTTTATAATGGTGAAGTTGCAAATTTTAAGTTTGTTGTTGAGTAACAAAAACAAACCCTTCCAGAGTTT
>CAYLPA010000409.1:0-2498 GCA_964385385.1 uncultured Saprospiraceae bacterium
GCTTCCATTTCATCTTCGTTAGGATAAATGGCAATAGGAGCAATTTTATCAACTCTGTCGGAAACATAATTAGCAAACTTTTTCCAGTGGAAAATTTCTCCGGAAAAAATTATTCCATCAACATCTCCTTCCAAAACAGTGTACATGCTTCCGATTTCTTTAGCAAGCTGATAAGCCATAGCAAAGGAAATAAAGTTTGCTTTTTCGCTACCATTATCAACCATAGCTTCTAATTCTGTTAAATTTCTAACGCCAAGATAAGCGAATAAACCTCCTTTTGCGGTAATCATTTCATTAATTTCATCTTTTGAATATTTTCTACTGGAACACATCCTGAGCAAATCACCTACGGGCAATGTTCCTGTCCTTTCAAATGAAAAAGGACCTTCACCATCCAATGTCTGATTTACATCAATCACACGTCCGTTTTTGTGAGCGCCAACAGAAATACCACTTTCAATGTGAGCAACAATAAGCCGAAGTTCTTCGTATTTTTTATTTATTGATTTAGCAAATTTTCTAGCAACAGATTTTTGATTGAGAGCATGAAATATCGATTTTCTTTCAAAAAGGGGATGTCCTGAAATTCTTGCAACTTCATTGAGTTCATCAACAACTACAGGGTCGGCGATATATGCTTTTGCTCCGGGAATATGTTTTGCAATATCATCAGCAATTAATCCTCCAAGATTACTTGCATGCTGACCAATAGGACTATTTTTCAAATCTTCTATCATTTTTTCGTTCACATCATAAACTCCCGATTTCAGAGGTTTTACCAAACCACCTCTTGCTACTATTATCTCGATTTGATTTATTTTAATCTCATTTTCTTCAAGTTCTTTTAAAATTAGATTTGTCCTGAAATCAACCTGCTCACAAAATTTTTTAAATTGAGACAAATCTTTGGAATTATGCTTTATAGTTTTTAAGAAAATCAATTTTGTGCTTTTAAAAATTGCAATCTTGGTTTCTTCGGGATTTGGATTTATTGTTAGAATTTTGCTTGTAATCATCGTTTGTTTTTTTATTAAAATTATAAAATATTATAAATCATAAAACTTAAAAAAAAATATTATTCTATAGAAAATCGCCATGCACAATACCATTCTTCAGGATGTTTATCAGGAGGACATCCGATACATTCTGTTTTTATTCTTGAATCGATAGCTTCGACAAAAGTAGTATATTCAACCAATCCACCGGATTTGCAGGGATAATCATCTAATCCTCTCCTTTTCCTTGCCGACTGCACACGACAATCGTTCATTTGAAACACAAAACTATTTTCAGTTTCCTCACAAATTGTTTGTTTGTTCACAGTGGCATATAATCTGAATTGAAGTGCTTTTTTCAATCCTTCCAATCCGGAATTTTCTGGTAATTTCAAAAATCTTTTTATTGACCAAGCTTCAAGTGGAGAGAAATATCCCCAACAAGTATCGTTACATCTTTTGGCGTCAAACATTCCTTTGCTGAATTCCACAGCCTGAAACCATACACCATCATTTGCCAGCCAGTTTACAGCAACTTTCTCTTTTAGCTCATTAAGTTTTTCATCTGGTAAATCAAGCAAAGGCTTTGGAATGTCTTCATCCATTTCAAAACCTAAAGTTTTTGAAAGTCTTTTCATTTGTATTTCGTAGCTTCTATCATAAGAAGTTGTTAAGATTTCAAGTGCTTTTTCTCTGCCATATTGGTGATGAACTTCTGCAAACCACATAGCATGATGCATCATAGTGCGGTGAAAAAAATCAATTATCAGCCGAGCTGTTTCTTTTTTGTTTAAATCATTTTGTGTTATAATTTTTTCGTTCATGTTTTTATTAATTTTAAAATATTTTTAATGCTATTTCTTCAGCAAATTTTAGTTTATTGAAATCAATGCTGTTTTGAATATTATTTTTTTTGCAATAATTCAAGAGGTCAAAAGTATTAAGATTTGCTAACAATTCATAATCCGTCATTGGACAACCGCCAAAACCACCCAAAACAGTGTCAAATCTGCGACAGCCATTTTCGTAGGCAGCTTGAATTTTTTCTAAATATGAATCAGGTTTTGTATGAAGATGAAAACCAAATTCAATCTCGGGAAATTCTTTTATTATATTTGAATAAACTAAAGTAATTTTTTCTTTTGTGGCTTCGCCAGTAATATCAGACAAAGGAATTATCTTTAATCCCAAATTTTTCAAAAAATTAATCCACTCAAAAATCACGTCTAAATTCCATTTGTCACCATAAGGATTTCCAAAACCCATCGCAAGGTAAACAATAAGTTGTTTTTTTGTTTTTTCACAAATATTTTGAAGTTTATCAATTATTTTTTTCGATTTTTCAAAATCAGAGTTTATATTTTTTTTTAGAAAAGTTTCGGAAATCGAAAAAGGAAAAGACAAAAAATCAAATTCATCGTATTGTGAAGCAATTTCTCCACCTTTAATATTTGCAACCAAAACCATTAAGGAAGTATTAGTTTCTGAAAGCTTTAAAAGTTT
>CAYLPA010000410.1:0-2496 GCA_964385385.1 uncultured Saprospiraceae bacterium
TCATAAATATAATCGCCAGTCTCTTTTGATTCAGTAAAAATTACAATTTTTTTATTATTTAGAGCTTTTGTTTTCTTTAATTCAATTATAAATTTCTCTAATTTAGGGTCACTATCAACACTTTTCCAAAGTTGCTTAATGTCTTGCAATACTGTTAAATCAAATTGAAGTTTGCTAATAAAATCTTTTTTGAAATCTTTTGAATCATACTTATTTGCTTTGTCTTCATCTACAAATTCTTCAAGCTTCTCAATATCATCATTTGCCAGTAGGTCGTAAACATCAACTTTTTTGCTTATGTAAACTGTGCCAGATTCAAACATATTAATAAAATTCTCATAAGAGAGAATAAAACGGTCGATACTTTGGCGAAAAGCGAAAAAACTACTTTCTAAACGCTTTACTAAGATACCTTTCATAAAACCACCAACATTTCGTTGTTGTTGTTTTTCAAATTCGCTCAACTTTTTATTTCCTATATAATAAAGAAGTGGGGTATAACGAGCATACGTAAAGGAATGAAGCATTTTAATAGTATTATTAAAAGCACTTTCCAATTCTCCTTCATATTCGTAAACAATTTTTTTAGGGTCTGCTAATTCAGGAAATACCAATCCCTGTTTTGTAATGTCAATTTTAAAATAAGTTTTCACATCAGAACGTGTTCTACGAACCATTACATATCTTAAAATACTATTTCGTATTTCATTAGAAACTTGTTTAATCAACTTTTTATATTCTGGGTCGTCTTTTTCGACTTTCTTTAATTTTGTTTTTAAAGAATTAAAAAACTTTTCAAGATTTGGAACTCCTGGTATTGTTGATTGTTTTGGTGCTTGGAATAATTTTAATTGAGCAAAAATATCATCAACGGTATTGTTCAAAGGTGTTGCTGTAACAAGAATCACCTTTTTACCTCTGCATATATCCAAAAGATTTGCATATGATTGTGTATTTTCATTTCTGAAACGGTGTGCTTCATCAACTACCACATAGTCATATCGCTCTAATCCTTTTTTTATAATGTGTTCTAATTTACCAAGTGATTCAACTTCAAAACTTCTAATTCCAAAATCAAATAATGAATCTTCCCAGTACTCTTTCAGTACAGGTGGGCAAACTACCAATGTTCTTCCTTGAATTTGTTGAAGTAATAAAGCTGTGATAAAGGTTTTTCCAAGTCCAACCACATCTGCAAGAAATACTCCATTATATGTTTCCAAAATCTTCTTTGCTTGAATTGCAGCTTGACTTTGGTATTTCAATTTCATAAAACCATCAGGAAGAAAAGGGTCAAATTGCTCTTCAAGATTTATATCTTCTTCGAGATATTCATAAATTAATTTTAAATATAATTCGTGGGGTGTAATTTGGTCATTCAGCCACGTTTTAGTGGTAATAGTATCAATAAAATCATCAGAAATATCAACAGATTCTGCCCATAACGTATTGAATTGATTTTCGGCAAATTTAACATCAGCTGTTTTTCTTAATTCAACATTAAATTCTCTATTTGCTACAAAACCAGACTCTGAAAAATTACTCGAACCAGTAATTACAAAACCGTAATCTCTGTCCTCTGGATGAAACCTACCGATATAAACTTTTGCGTGAATATTTTTTGATGGATAGGCTCTTATTTCAAGTTTTTTTCCATTACCTTCATTAGCTTTGTCATCTTCTGTGTTTTTACATTCTTCTTGTAAGAATTCAATAAATTTCCTAATTCCTTTTTCAAGTTTATTATCATTTTCATCACTTGTTTCAATTTCTGTTTTCAGATTTTCCTGAAATTGTTTTTTTGTTCTTTTATGTGATTCAAAATCAATCATTCCAAGTTGTTCGTGATACTGTAAAATATCATAAGAATCTCTATCAACACTTAAACCAACAAGTATTCTGACTTTCTCAACTGGTTCAAGAGATTCATAAAGTTGGTAAAACCCACTTGACCTAAAATAACCTACCAGCACATCGAAAAGCTGAGTGTCTTTGAGTGTAGATTTAAACCTATTCAACAAACTATTTCCATCTTCATTTGTGAAAAAAGTTAAGTCTGTTTGGTCTATATTATTTATATTTTCATCCATTAATTATCTCTTTATTCGATTGATTTAAGTGTTTCTTTTAACCCAATCTTTAAATATTTCAATTCTCCCAATTCAGTTAAAATCATTGATTTGATAAATTCAATTTGAATTTCCTTTTCAGTTTTTCCAAGTGTTTTTGATAAAACTGGAATCATTTCAGTTGTTGCACGCCTTTCGTTTCGTTCAATCTTGCTTAAAATTGACGTGTCAATATCGAGTACGGCAGCAACTTTTCTGAGCGGTAATTCTTTGTCTTCTCTTGCTTTACGCAGGTATTCTCCAAATGATTTCATTTTGTCATATTTGTTTATATGATTCTGTCCAAAAGTATAAATAATTTTTCAATTTTCACTGTGTGGGATGGAAAAAATTAAGCTCTTTTGTTTTTTAGGGTTGGATTTGTGTG
>CAYLPA010000411.1:0-2488 GCA_964385385.1 uncultured Saprospiraceae bacterium
CTTAAATATTTGGAAGAACCTGCTAAATTAATGATAGACGCAAGTGGAGTTGCTGACATAAGTTCTTCTGATAGAAAAATTGACACAACAAGATTAAAACTTGGTGGCTCGGAAATTATTATTATTGATGATGAAGCAAAGAAAGCAATAGCAAAAGCAAAAAAATTAAAAAAGAAAAAAAAATATAATGGACATTGGGAAGGTATTGAGTTTGGAATTAATGGATATTTGAATAGTGATTATAATAATAATCTTCCAACAGCATATTCATTTCTCGATCTTAAACAAGAAAATTCATGGTCTATTGAATTAAATGCATTAGAACAAAATATTAACTTGATAAAAAACAAATTCGGAATAACTACAGGATTAGGATTCCAGATGAACAATTATAAGTTTTCAAATGATATTAATTTATCTTCAGACTCAGCAACTATTTATGGCTATCATGACACAATTCATAATTACACAAAGAGCAAATTAAATGTTAATTATTTAACTATTCCATTACTTTTCGAATACCAAACAAATAATAAAAGTAAATTGAACAGTTTCCATTTTGCTGTAGGAGGTATTTTTGGTCTTAAAGTTGGCTCTCACACAAAAATGGTTTACACTTCCGATGATAAAAAAGAAAAAATTAAATCACGCGACGACTTCCATTTGAACCCTATTAAATATGAAGCCACTGTTCGTATAGGTTGGGGAAAAATAAACCTGTTTGTTAATTATGCTCTATCTACATTATTCGAGAAAAACGAAGGTCCTGAAATGTATCCTTTTACAGCAGGAATATCTCTTTCAGATATATAGAACAAAATCATAATTCCATCGTTTTAAAAAATGCCATCTGTTTATTGCAGATGGCATTTTTTTTATTTCTAAATCAAAAATATTTTCTAAATTTACACTTTAATCGTATTTCTCAAATACGACTATAATTTTCTTTTTAATTAAAAACAAAAAACTATGTCAGGTCACAGTAAATGGTCAACCATAAAAAGAAAAAAAGGCGCTGCTGATGCAAAACGCTCTAAAACATTTTCAAAGATTATAAAAGAAATAACTGTTGCTGTCAAAGAAGGAGGAACAGATGCAGATTCTAATCCTCGTTTGCGCTTTGCTATCTCAAATGCTAAGGGTTCAAATATGCCGAAAGATACAATCACAAGAGCAATTAACAAAGCATCCGACAAAAATGCTGCGTCCTTCACCGAAGTAACTTATGAAGGTTATGCACCACATGGTGTTGGAATTTATATTGAATGTACTACTGACAACCTTCAGCGAACTGTTAGCAACATCCGTGCATATTTTAATAAAAATTCAGGCAGTCTTGGTAAAAACGGATGCCTAAGTTTTGTTTTCGATAGAAAAGGAATTTTTTCTGTTCCCAAAGGCGATTTAGATCAAGATGAATTCGAGATGGATGTGATTGACGGAGGTGCTGAGGATATTATTCTTGAAGATGATTTTTTTATTATCACAACAGCAATGGAAGATTTTGGTTTGATGCAAAAAAAACTTGAAGAATTAAACATTGAACCCGAAAGTGCCAAACTCGAAAGAATTCCTAGTAACACCAAAAAAATTAAAACAGAATCTGCTAAAACTATTTTAAAACTTGTTGAGCTTATTGATGATGACGATGATGTTCAAGATGTTTATCATAATCTTGAACTTACTGATGAATTACTGGCTGAACTTGAAAAGGAATAAATCAGTATTGTATTTGTTCACAGTTAAAATAAGCTTGATAAATAGCTAGATATATTTTTTCTCTCAATGTTAAATTGATAAAAAGTTAAAAAGCCCGAACGGCACGCACATAGCTTGCGAGGTTCTTACTGTTGTGGCCCTGAGTGCCATTGCTGAAGACCTGTTTCCATGCGCCGTAGATACTGTTCTCGGTAGAACTCCAATAGTAGGCATTAGCAAAGCCGCCAACTGCAACTCTATTTATCCATAATTGGTTCAATTCATCTTTACTTGGCAAAAACCAATCGCTATAACCACCCAATACCAAATCATAACAAATGCGTGCTGCATTCATTTCTGTACCATATAATGCTATAATTTTATTTGTATTTGAATTTCCTGTACCTATAGAAAAGCCTGTTGCTCCTGTTGTGCCCGTATTTGTTGCATGCCAATAAATCCCTGTACTTTGATCGCTTGGTGCAGCTATAAGACCATGTGGCACATTGGCATTATAGCTTGAATCGCCTGGTTCTAATAAGTAGGCAATGATGCCACCTTGGTAACTTTTCCCTATGACTAATTGAGAACTATCTGGGGTGATTTCATCTTCAGTTTCTTTATTACAACTGCTCATAACTAATACAAAAACCATTAATAATAATGAGTAGGTCAAAATTCTGTTTTCCTTTTTCATAGTTGTAATTTTTAATTGTTTGTATTATTTTTATTAGATTTATTCGGTCTTTTCAAACGCTTCAATTTCTTTTATTCCGTTATTAATGAATTA
>CAYLPA010000412.1:0-2487 GCA_964385385.1 uncultured Saprospiraceae bacterium
GCACGGATTTTAGGATTTGAACTTGGCATTGCACGAATAATTGGTGCTGTCGTTTTTAGTGTCGTTATCGGTGTAATTATGTCTTTGATTTATCGCAAAGAAGAAAAAGAGCGTGCTGATAAAATGGATTTTCCGGATATAAAAGAAGAACGACCACTTTGGCAAACTTCATATCATTTTTTTGTTTTAATTTTTATTCTTGTGTTTGCAAATTGGGGAAAACCTGATACTACCGAAGGCTTCATGTTTTGGCTTTGGACATACAAATGGCAGATTACAGCATTTTTTGGGCTTATGTTCATTTATTCTTTAATCAAGATTCTTAAGATGAAACCCCAATATGTTGTCCTTGCAGCAATTCCTGTAATAGCAACAGCTTTTATTTTTCCGTTACAGCCATTAATTCCCTTTGTAATTGCTGTTATCGGATTAACAATTCTTACTTTGATTACAAAAGGCGAACCGCAGGATTGGCTTAGAGAAAGTTGGGGTTTTACAAAACAAATTATGCCTTTGCTTGCCGCCGGAGTGTTGATTGCGGGTTTATTGCTTGGAACTCCAAATGGTGAAGGAATTATTCCAGGAGAATGGGTTTCATCTCTTGTTGGTGGAAACTCAGTTCTTTCAAACTTTTTTGCATCTATTTTCGGAGCATTTATGTATTTTGCTACTCTTACGGAGATACCAATTATTCAAGGTTTACTAAACAACGGAATGGGTCAAGGTCCTGCCTTAGCATTATTATTAGCCGGTCCCGCATTGTCTCTTCCCAATATGTTAGTTATTCGAAGTGTTATTGGCACTAAAAAAACAATTGTTTATGTGATTTTGGTTTCTATTATGGCAACAATCAGCGGATTGATTTATGGCTCAATTGTCTAATTTGAAATTATTATTATCCATTTATTATTAACAATCTTGAAAATAATAGTATTATTTTCCCAAAAAAATGAAGAGTTTATAGTTTTTTAATATTTTTGCAGATAAAAGAAATACAATTACTAAATATTATTAAACAATTATTGCCAGATTGTTTTTTTTTTGCAATTAAAACAATGTCAATATTCAGTATGTAAAAACAACGATTAAACAAAAAATCTAATGAAAGAAAAAGATATTTTTGTAGATTATAAATCCCATCAATTAATTTTATATGCTGAGAAGGAAGATGGAACTTATGGTCCTATTCAATCAGGTTCTTATATTTCAAAAAATTATATTGATGATTTTTGGCTAAAGAAAAAAAATCTTGAAAAATCTCTTGTTGAGAAATTGAAAGAAGGAGAAATTAGCCCCATTTATTATTATATGACAATGGACGAATTGTCGGAGAAAGAATTAGCAGCCAGAGTGAAAATTTGCAGGTCAAAGCTTAGAAAACATTTAAAACCTGAACATTTTCCTAAAATAAAATTATCGTTATTAAAGCGTTATGCCGATGTTTTTAATATTCCTGTTGTTAATTTTTTTCAGATTTTGATAATTAAAAAAGATAAAGAATTTATATCCAACATTTATAAAGATGAAAAATTAGTTAATATAAATATTGAACAACTTCCAACTAAAAATCCATTAGTTGTAATAACACGTATTGATGATAAATAAAAAATGAGTGAAATTACTTTTAATCATAAAATGGCTGCCCATTGCGAATCGGGTTCTGTTACAGCTCTATTAAATCATGCCGGTCTCGAAATTAGCGAACCAATGGTTTTTGGAATTTCAAGCGGAATATTTTTTGGATATTTTAAAGGTCCAAGGTTTGCGTTTCCGGTTTTTATCGTAAGAAGTAAACCCGGGCAAATTCGAAAGAATATTTCAAAAAGACTGGGAGTGAAATATCATACCGCAAGTTTTAAGAATCCCCAAAAAGGAGAAGATGAATTAGATAGATTGCTGGAGCAAAATATTCCTGTTGCTGTTCAGGTTGATTTCTATTATATGAACTATATTCTCTCTCACGAAAGAGTTCACATTAATGCTCATTTCATTAATATCGTTGGAAAAAAAGGGACAAAATATATTGTAAGCGATAGTTATTTTCCAAAATTAGTTGAATTTGACAGAGAGTCTCTTATGAAGGGACGTTTTGCAGAAGGTAGTATGGCTCCCAAAGGTTTTATGTTTTATCCAACTTATGTTCCTGAAAATATTGATTATGAAAAAGCTATTAGAACTGGCATAAAAAAAGCTGCTTATTATATGCTAAAGCTCCCAATACCTTTTCTGGGTATCAAAGGGATGCGTAAATTTGCCGACAGCGTTGTAGAGTGGCCTAAGTATGCCAGAGATATTGAGCACCTTTCTCACGAGATAATGAAAATAAATGTTTTATTAGAAGACCAGGGAACTGGAGGTGCAGGATTTAGGTTTATTTATGCAACATTTTTAAGAGAAGCTTCTGAAATGATTGGGCATTCAGGATTACTTGAAATGTCGAAAAGAATGATGGAAATAGGTGATGGCTGGAGAGAAATTTCTCTTTTT
>CAYLPA010000413.1:0-2480 GCA_964385385.1 uncultured Saprospiraceae bacterium
ATTAATTTTCATAGAACCTTTTCCGTTCAGCAACCAATTAGAATCTATCTCAGGAAATTGTTTTAATATTTTTTGAATCAACTCTAAACTCGGTTTATTTCTCCCCGATAAGATGTGTGAAATTCCCGATTTTTGAACTCCAATTCTATCTGCAAATTTCGATGCTGTTAGATTGCTTTTTGAAATAATTTCCTTAATTCTTTCTATCATTTTTCTGTAAATTTTGGTTTACAAATATAGAAATATTTATTTACAAATGTAATATTATTTTCATGTTCACAATTGTAACTTTTGTAATTTACATCAATAAACGAATATTATATTACAAATGTAAATTTTCAATAATATATAATTTTTATAATTTAATTATCAAGGTTTTAAATTAATATTATCATTTTAATATAGTATTTCTTATACTTATTTAAACAAGCCAACAATCACTTTATATAAACTTTGTATTATACTGGTAATTAATTTTATAAATTAATTTAATTTTGTTTAATTAAAAATGTTGAATTATAATTACAATTGTAAACTTTTATAGAGTATATGTTTGTGGATTCTTAGAATTACATTTGTAAATTAATATATTCTTATAACTATTTTTACAAAAGTAAACGCATGAGAGCAAAAAAAAGGCTCCGATTTCTCGGAGTTTTTTCAAACATATTAAAATTATTTCTCTTAATTTCTAAGCAAGTTTTTTAATATAATTTACCAATCCTTTTTCTTTGAAAATGTTCATTAATTTTTCAGGTAATGGAGCAAAATTAAACTCCCTCTCCCCTACTTTTATTTTACCTGAAATAAAATTTATTTCAATATTATCACCAAAATTAAAAGCATCAACTGCATCGGGTAAAACAATAATTGGCAATCCTTGATTTACTGATGAGCGAAAAAATATTCTGTTAACAGATTTAACAATTACAGCTTTTACTCCAACATGTCCAAGTCCAACTGCAGGATGTTCGCGAGAACTTCCACATCCAAAATTAGCTCCAGCAATAATTATATCTCCATTTTTCACATTTTCAGAAAAACTACTATCAAAATCTTTGAAAAGAAAAGGCATAATTTTTTCAGGCTCGGCACTACTTATATTATAAGTAAGATTTCCTGCAAACATCTGGTCGGTGTTAAGATTATCAACATCGGCATAATTCCAAACACCATCATTATATCTGTTTTCATCTTTTTTGATTTCAACAGTTGAGCTTTGTTCTTTTTCAAATTCAAATTTATCATTTGCTTTTATTCCTCTCGGGTCTGTAATAGCACCATTAAGTGAGGAGAGTGCTACCGTTGCTGGAGAAGCGAGATACACATTTGATTCTTTATTTCCCATTCTGCCTTTAAAATTCCTGTTAGCAGTAGAAATTACATTGTAGCCATCAGCGGGTATCCCCTGCCCTGTTCCAAGACAAGGACCACAGGAAGGAGAAAGAACCTGAGCTCCGGCATTCAAAAATATTTCGATTAGACCTTCTTTAATTGCCTGCAAATAAATTTGTTTGGAAGCAGGAATCACTAAAAACTGAAAACCATCAGGAAGTTTTTTTCCTTTTAAAACTTTAGCAGCTTCCATAAGATCTTCGAAACGACCATTTGTACAAGTCCCCAACAATGCCTGATGAATTTTTGTTCCCTGTACTTCCGACACTGCCTTAACATTGTCAACATGATGAGGAGCTGCAACAAGAGGAACTAAATCATTAAGATTTATAGTAATTTCTTTTGCATAAACAGCGTCATCGTCAGCCCAAACACCTTTAACATCTTCGCCAAGAAATTTATGCAAGACTTCATCAGAAGGGAACACAGCATTTTTAGCACCCATTTCCGAAGCAAGATTTGCGAGAGTCATTCTTTGAGCAATAGAAAGATTTTTCACGCCATCGCCATGATATTCTATCGACATATAATCGGCACCACTTGAGCCTATCATCCCAATAATCCAAAGAGAAAGGTCTTTGGCAAAAACACCTTTTGGAAATTTTCCATTAAGAGTTATTTTTATTGTCTCAGGCACACGGAACCATGTTTCGCCTTGTCGCCACAAACCGGCTGTTTCGGTGCGGTCGATTCCAGCAGCAAAAGCATTAAAAGCACCGGCAGTGCATGTATGGCTGTCACTACCTACAATCAACATTCCGGGTTTTGCATACTCAGACATCAACTGATGGCAAATTCCATTACCAACATCTTTAAATTTATTAACTCCATGTTTGTTGACAAAATCGCGTATTTGCTGATAGTCGTTTGCTAATTTTGCATTTGTTGGTGGAGCATTGTGGTCAAGCACTATTAGAAGTTGCTCAGCATCGGCAATTTTTTCACCGCCCATCTTTTTGAAGGTTTTTTCTATGCTTGCTGTATTATCGTGAGATAGAACAATATCAGGCTTTTTGAAAATAATACTTCCTTTTTCTGCTCCGAATATTTTTTCTACAAATGTTTTTCCTTGCATATCAATTTTT
>CAYLPA010000414.1:0-2472 GCA_964385385.1 uncultured Saprospiraceae bacterium
GAAACAAATAATATTTAAAACGTTTCCAATATTTTATATTTTTTTAAGACGATAAACTAATGGAAAATGTTACAGATATTAAAAAAAAGTTACTAATTAGTTTTGAAAAGATGCCACAGATTCACAGATTAAAAAAATTATAAATATAATTTCATCAGATTGTCTTACAAATAATAAAAAAATATTTTTTTTATTTGTAATTCAGAGATAATAACATAATTATTTTACTTCGCTAATAGTCATTTATACAACTAAAAACCTTGATTTATCATATTAAAATAATAGTATATTTAAAATCTGTGAATCTGTGGCTTTTTTTTATTTAGGACTGATTAGTTACAAAAAACAATTAAATTTGATCCTAATTTATTTTATCCATGATTAAAATAGAAAAGTTTAAAACATCAGATAAAGAACAATTTAAAACTGCATGTTCAATTAGAAAGAAGGTTTTTGTTGTTGAGCAAAAAGTTGAACCCGAGCTTGAATTTGATGAATTTGAAGATGTTTGTCTGCATTATTTATTTTATGTTAATAAGAAACCGATTGCAACAGCAAGATGGAGAAATATTGGAGATAAAATTAAACTTGAGCGTTTTGCTTTATTGAAAGAATATAGAAATTCGGGCTATGGTTCTGCTCTTTTAGATGAGGTACTAAAAGATGTAAAAAAGGAAAACAAATTAATTTATTTACACGCCCAACTTAAGGCTGTGCCATATTATTCAAGAAAAGGATTTATAAAAAAAGGAGAGATTTTTGAAGAAGCAGGAATTCAACATTATTATATGGAAATTCATAGTCAGTAATCAGTAATTGGTGTTCGGTAATCAGTAATCTGTAGAACAACTTGATATTAAAATTATTTGAAAATATAATTCGAAAGAAAAAATTGGTTTCCTCACTACTTCTTCCTTAGTCTTTACCTTCTCCTTAGTATTAAATAAAGATCAAACTACCTCCGTCAATCAAAGGTCCATCATAAAGTTCAATAATTTTATAGTCTAAATTTTTAAGGAAACTTTTGACTTTATTACCATCAGAAAGATATTTTAACGAGCCAATAATAAACACTTTATTTTCATATACTCCACAGGCACCTCCAAAAAAACCATTTGAAAATCCTTCAAGTAAAATGTATTCAGGTGAAACATAAAGAATATTCAATTTTGCCTTTAATAGAGTTTGATAAACCCCTTTATCAGATGTGATAAAACTATTATTTTTCAGTGGAAGTAAATTACATCTCGTGTAGGCTTGGTTCAAGTGAATATGAGTTAATTCTTTTGTGTTTTCAAGTATTATTTTGTCAGTTATTTTTAGATTATGAATTAATAAATTATCGGTTACAACAGCATTGTAGTGAGCAGATGAGGGGTATTTTGATTCTACATTTCTACTTCCAATAACTAAAGGGAAATTCTTCTCTTTTAATAACAATAAATAAGATTCAGGAAGATTTGGAGCAATAATTAGTCTGCTATTTGTTTTGCAAAAAAATATGTCAGGATGGCCAGAGATTGCATCATAAGTTATGTTCGAAGTTGAAAATTCTATAATATCTCCGTGTTTGGCAAGAGAATCTTTTGCTTCAGGAGGAAGTTTTTTATCTGTTATTATTAAGTTTTTCATGAAGTCCAATTCTTTCATAAAATCGATTTTTAACACCGGGGATATTTAAAAAAGCAACAATTGTATTTGCCCATGAAATTAAAGCGATGATAATAAAGACAACAGTTGAGTCGAATAATCTTTCAAAAATAATATTAAAAACACCTGCCATTAAAATGAAAATAAAATTAATATTATTGTTATAGGCAATCATATCTCCAAGTTTTCTTCCCTGGATATTATGTTGCATCCAATTGTTGAAAGGTACTTTAAACAAACCACCAAAAAAGGCACCTATAACTAAAAGAATAATGAACAAATTTGGAGATGGACTGAGTGTTGGAATTAAAGTGAGTCCGATACTTAGCCCGATACCACCTATTGGAATTAAGCCTAATCCTGCACGTTTTTTTGAAATTATCCCCGACACCACACAACCCAAAGCAATGGCAATAGCCATATAGCCCATAATAAAACTTATTTCAGTATTTGTCATACCATAATTCAGGTCGCAATAAACTTTTAAATTCATTTGAATCCAGGCTCCAATTAACCAGAACGTTGATAATCCAAGAACGATATAATTTCCACCATTTGTTGTTTTTCCCCATTTTATGCAGCTTCGGATGTATGTGATAAAAAAAGTAGATTCATTACTTTCTTTCATTGGTTCACTCTCAGTTGTTTTTATTAAAAGTCCGGAAATCCACCCAAGAACAGCAATTATTTCGAAAATAATTCCAATAGTTATTATTCGGGAGTGAGAGCTAAAAATAGCGTCTGCTTTGATGTCTGAAATACTTCCAGCAATAAAAGTGCCTATTAAAACTCCTAGAAAAGTGAACATTTCAATCATTCCTG
>CAYLPA010000415.1:0-2466 GCA_964385385.1 uncultured Saprospiraceae bacterium
AGTTTAGCAAACTGCTGGATTAAGCCACTCTCCCACCTCTCCCTTTGGGTGTTAACCTTAATAATTTGCAAAATTAGAAATTACTATCAATTTCCCAAAGAAAATTGACATTATTATTATTTAATATTTGATTATCTAAATAAATAATTTTTTAAAGAATATTTGTTTATAAAAAATTCCTATTTACTTCCTAATAATCACAAATTCAGTTCTCCTGTTTTTTGCTTTTCCTTCTTCGGTTGTATTTGCAGCAATAGGTTTTTCTTCACCAAAACCTTTATATCTCAACCTTGATGAGGCAATTCCCATTTCAATCATATAATTATAAACTGCTTTAGCTCGTTTGTTAGAGAGAATAAGATTATCCTGATTACTTCCAACAGCATCGGTATGACCGTGGATAGCAACTTCAATTCTTCTGAAATCTTTTAAATAATCAATAAAACCATCAATAACAATTTTGGACGATTCTGTTAAAGAATCAGAATTTGTAGCAAAATAAATATCGTTTAAAGGATAAGCATGCCCAACTACAAGTGGCTGAATTTCGAAATCTATAGTAACCGGGATTTGATATTTTTTTTCTTTCTTGGCTATATATTTTGTCTCATAAGCATAATCTTCTTTTTTTATTGTAACAACATAATCATTTTTAAAAAGGAGAGCAACTGCATATTTACCGGTTTCATTATCAACAGGAATTTCTGTTATTTCTTTAGTCTTAACATTTTTAATTTCAATTTTAGCTTCGGATATAGCTTTATTTGTTTTTTCATCTTTTAATTGCCCTTTCAAAAACAAAACATCTTCGGGGCGAGCATCCTTGTACAGTTCAAACATATAGAGGTCATAATCTATTTTGTCATTAATTCTATTCGAAGCGAAGTAACCGGTTTTTCCATCGGTGCTAACAAAAAATCCAAGGTCTTCTTTTTCGGAATTAATAGGATAACCGATATTTTTAGGTTCTGTCCATTTTTCATCATCCCCCAAACGAATATAAAAAATATCATAATTACCCAAACCCTTATGTCCCGGCATATAATTACCATTTTTATCTACCCAATCACCGGAAGAAAAATATAAAGTTCTGCTATCAGTATGAATAAATGGGCTTAGTTCATTTCCTGGAGTATTTACCGAAGGACCCAGATTAATTGCCTTTCCCCAAAATCCATTAGTATCCATAGTTGATTTGTAGATATCAGTACCACCATAACCTCCTGCCCTATCGCTCACAAAAAAAAGAGTTTTTCCGTCTGAAGTAATTGATGGTGTTGACTCCCATGAATTAGGCGAATTTATTGTTGAATCTAATGGCATAATATTCAACCAAAATTCCCCTGATAATTCTGATTGGCAAATATCACAATTCAAATAATCCTGCGAAATATATTTACAAATAGCAATATAAATTGTTTTATTATCTATTGTAATAGAAGCAGAACCAGTATTGGGAGCTTCATTAAAGGGGTATGGCATAGTTTTACCTTCATCAAATTTCCCGTTTGGATTTCTATTGGCAGAAAAGAATTTTTCAATAATTTGTTCTTTTGCTATTAAAGAGTTCAAATTTGATTTTTTTATTTTTCTTGCAAAAAATGCTAACTCATTATCCGGCGAAATTATTAATTGATATTCACTCATTGGAGAAGAAAGTCCTTCAATAGGTTGTGGTTCAAAAGGTACTTGATTTTTATAGATTGTATAATAAAACTCAGCCCATTCATAGAGATTTTCAGCTTTTTCATAATCCCGAGTTAGACTTTTTCTTTCTCTTTCAGCTTTTTTTTGGCTTCGCAGGTCATCTTTTTCAGGAACGACATCTAAATTTACGTTATCAATAAATACTTTCAGATATTTAACAGCATTCTCCCAATCTTTTTTTCCGAAAAATAAATCGCCGAGATAAAAATTAGCATAATAATTTTCGTGCGAGGGGCAAATTTCTACTGATTGCAAAAAACTTTCTCGGGCAAGAGATAATTTTCTATTTCGGTTTGTTTGTTTTGTGTTAATAAATCCGCAAATAAAATATGCTTCATAGAAATCAGGTTCTTCATCTACTGCATCTGTAAGATATTCCGATGCACTTTGGTATGCTCCTCGAGATAGTTCATCAATAGCTTTTTCGTAAATTTTTTGAGCTTTCTTATTTTTGGTAGGTTCACATTCATCAGTATTTTGTGAAAAAACTACAAGAGGAAAAAATACAAGAAAAAATAAAATACTTTTTATATGAAATTTTGTTTTTTTCATTATAAATTTATTTCGTAAAATTTTCCAAATATTAAAAAATATATTCAGATTAAAGCATTATTGATTAATGGTAAAAATAAATATTATTTAAAATTTCTTATCATTAATTACTCTACCTTTCACATATTCTTCTTCGGCTATTAATTTTTCATTTTCATCATAAATTTTCCAAATGCCGACTTTTTGATAATCATTCAATGCAATATT
>CAYLPA010000416.1:0-2438 GCA_964385385.1 uncultured Saprospiraceae bacterium
AAAATAATTTGGTAATTATAACTCACTTAGCTTATTTTGCCAAATTTTGAAATATATACTTATCTAAATTTAAAAAAATGGCAAAACTTGAATTCAAGGAAATGATTGACGAAAACATGGTTAATGGTTATGAAAATGTTGACATATATAATCCCGAAAAAATCAAGAAACTCGCTTTTCATTATAAAGAAATTTTGAAATGTTTAAATCTCGATGTTAATGAAGAGGGCTTGTTAAAAACACCGGAAAGAGTTGCTAAATCAATGAAATTTTTAACTCACGGTTATAACGTTGACCCCGAAAAAATTATTAAGTCAGCAATGTTTGAAGAAGACTATAAACAAATGGTCATAGTAAAAAATATCGAAATTTTTTCTTTGTGTGAACATCATATGATACCATTTGTCGGGAAAGCTCATGTTGCTTACATTCCAAATAAATATATTGTTGGATTAAGCAAAATCCCAAGAGTTGTGGATGCTTTTGCAAGACGCTTGCAGGTTCAGGAACGATTGACAACACAAATTAAAAATTGTATTCAAGACACAATTGAACCTCTCGGAGTTGCAGTAGTAATTGAAGCACAACATTTATGTATGTCTATGAGAGGAATTCAAAAACAAAATTCCGTTACAACAACATCTGATTTTACCGGTGCTTTTCTTAGAGAAAAAACACGCCAGGAATTTATGCACTTAATAAGTTCTAATTTGCATTAGTTTTATTAAAATTTTTATATTTTTGCAGCCCTTTTTTTGAATAGCTTTAAAATATTTTTTTTTAGATATGATTACAAAAGAAAACAACTTATATGCAAATCAAACAAGGAATGATGCCATTGCTTTACCCAAGACTTTCATTTCTAATGTTTTTTCATGGATGGGAATTGCTCTTGCAATAACTGCTTTTGTTGCATGGTACTTTGCAAGCAACGAAAATTTAATTCGTTTGCTATATAGTGAAACAGGAATGACAACTTTGGGATGGGTCGTAACTTTTGCTCCATTAGGATTTGTCTTATTAATAAACATGGGATTTCAAAGATTATCCGCCCAAGTGTTAACATTATTATTTGGTGTGTTTGCAATTTTAATCGGAATGAGTTTAAGTTTTATTCTGCTCATTTATACAAGCAGTTCGATTTTTCAGACTTTTGCCGTAACAGCCGGAATGTTTGGCATAATGGCATTTGTTGGATATACAACAAAAACAGATTTAACAAAATTTGGCTCTATTTTAATGATGGGGCTGATAGGGATAATTCTGGCAAGCATTATAAATTGGTTTTTGCATAGCACCCAATTAGAATACATTATCAGTTTTTTTGGAGTATTAATATTTACAGGCTTGACAGCTTATGATGTTCAAAAACTAAAGAGAATTGGTGCAAGTGTAGATTCAGGAACTGAAACTTATAGAAAACTTATTATAATGGGAGCCCTAACTCTCTATCTTGATTTTATTAATTTATTTCTTTTTCTTCTTAGATTTCTCGGAAACAGAAAATAAAAAAACTTTTAAAAATTAATTATGGAAATAAAAGCTTATGTTTTCCCCGGCCAAGGGGCACAATTTGTAGGAATGGGGAAAGACCTTTACGACAATTCTCCTTTAGCTAAAGATTTATTCGAAAAAGCTAACAACATACTTGGATTCAGAATAACCGACCTAATGTTTGATGGAACAGATGAAGACCTACGTCAAACAAAAGTTACACAACCGGCAATATTTTTACATTCTGTAATTCTTGCAAAAACATTAGGGGAAAATTTTAAACCTGATATGGTTGCAGGGCATTCACTTGGAGAATTTTCTGCTTTAGTTGCAAGTAATTCATTATCGTTTAAAGATGGATTAGTCCTTGTCTCTAAAAGAGCAAAGGCAATGCAAAAAGCTTGTGAAGCTGAACCATCAACTATGGCAGCAATAATTGGTTTGGAAGATAGTATTGTTGAAAAAGTTATTGACGAAATTGATGAAATTGTTGTTCCTGCTAATTATAATTGCCCAGGTCAATTAGTAATTTCAGGCTCCATTAAAGGTATTGAAATTGCTTGTGAAAAATTTATTGAAGCAGGAGCTAAAAGGGCTTTGCCTTTGAATGTTGGCGGTGCTTTTCATTCTCCATTAATGGAATCTGCCAGAGTTGAATTAGCAAAAGCAATAAATTCTACCGTATTTGAAAAACCAATTTGTCCGATTTATCAAAATGTTACAGCACAATCAGTAACTACTCCCGATATTATTAAAGAAAATTTAATATCTCAACTTACATCTCCGGTTCGTTGGACACAAATAATGGAAAATATGATGTCTGATGGAATTACTTCTTATATTGAAGTTGGTCCGGGTAGGGTTTTACAAGGATTTATTAAAAAGATTAAAAGAGATATGAATGCGTTTAGTGTGTAAATTAAACTCTTTCCCTAATTTTTTAA
>CAYLPA010000417.1:0-2437 GCA_964385385.1 uncultured Saprospiraceae bacterium
TGGATAATTATAAACTCTTTTTAGATAATCAAACCAATCTTTTTTCAAAATTTTCTTTTCCCAACGAGCATTTCTCATGAAACAACAAAAAGTGTCACCAACTGATTTCAAGTAGGATGTTGGTATTGACCAGATATCTTCAGAATTTACAGTTTGCCCTCCACAATTTGAATGAAAAGCAGCAGAAATCATTATTCTATCTTTATCAACTATCACTTTACCCATAGTTTTGTATGTTGCCATGAGTATATCACTTTCTTTACATCTTCCATAATAAACCTGGCAATGTATAGCATCACAAAGGTTAAAACCTGCTTTTTTATGTTTTCGGAAATTATTCAAAGCATAAGTTCTGCAAGTTATCGCCTGAACAAAATAAAATTCAATATCTTTATAACTACCCCCACCTTCAGATTGTACAACACCTGCAACATAACGTTCCAGTTCAACATTATTAATTATTTGCAAACTACTGTCAACAATCGAAATTTTAATATTGTCATCATAAATACGTTCATTGATTCCCTGCTCAGCAGGATTAATTTTAAAGACGTTCATAAAGCCTTCGCCATTTGTATGAATCTTTGAAAAAGCACCAAGATATTTTCCATCTTTATGAAGCTGAATTTTATTGTTAACAATTTTAAAAGTTAAGCTTGAATTTTTATATAAATCAGCTATTTTGTTTCCATTATCATAAATGGCATACTTTCCGGAAATTGGAGAAAATGTGAAAGAAGCAATTTCATAACCGCTATAAATTTTAATATCAAGGAAAATTGCTTTCGATGAATTAGAAATAAAAACCAGTAAAAGAATTATTAAAATATATTTTTTTGAGGACATAAAATTTCTTAGGTTAATTAAATCATTAATTTTTCAAATTCTCAACAATTAACTTTGCTGTGTTGTGTGATGCTCCTGCTCCGCCTAATTTTTTCTTCAATTCTTTGTAATCTTCATTAAGAGTTGTTAATTGTTTTTTATCGTTAAGTATTTTATTCAATTCGCTTTTGAGATTATTTTCATTAAAATCATTCTGAATTAATTCTGTGATAATCTTTCTTTTCATAATCAAATTAGCAAGAGAAATAAATTCTACTTTAATAAATTTTTTTGCTAAACGATAGGAAATATAACTCGCTTTATAACAAACAACTTCGGGCAATTCAAATAATGCAGCTTCTAAAGTTGCAGTTCCTGAAGTTATCAAAGCTGCAACTGAATTTTTCAACAAATCATAAGTTTTATTATAAATAATCTTAACATTATTTTCTTTTATCAGGTGGTCATAAAATTCTTTTTGTATTGAAGAAGTTGCAGCAATAACAAAATTATAATCCTTAAAATCAGGAACAATTTTTAACATAGTCGGAAGCATCTTTTTTATTTCTTGTTTTCTGCTACCGGGAAGCAAAGCTATTATTGGTTTTTTCCTTAAATTATTACTTTCAACGAAATTGTCTTGCTCCGATTTATGACTACTTTGAATAGCATCTAATAAAGGATGACCAACGAAATCAACTTTAAAATCATGTTTCTTATAAAATTCTTTTTCAAAAGGCAGAATAACAAACATCTTATCAACACACTTTTTGATTTTTTTCACTCTTGATTGTTTCCATGCCCAAACTTGAGGAGAGATATAATAAAAAACTTTTATTCCTATATTTTTTGCAAAATTGGCAATTCTAAGGTTAAAGCCGGGATAGTCAACCAGAATAAGAGCATCGGGTTTATATGACTTAATATCTTTTTTACAAAATTTAATATTATTAAAAATAGTTCTTATATTTTGCAGAACCTCAACAAATCCCATAAATGCAAGCTCACTATAATGTTTAACAAGTTCAGCATCCTGCTCTAACATAAGGTCGCCTCCCCAACACCGAAAATGTGCTTCATTATCAAGCAATTTTATTTCCTTCATCAAATTTGAAGCATGTAAATCGCCTGAAGCTTCACCTGCTATTATATAATATTTCATTTAATGAAATTTAAGAAATAGAAAGAAATAAACTAAAGCCAGAACAAAAGTTGCAAGCAAAATTCCTCTTCCTGTTTTGTCATATTTTGCTTTAAGCAAATAATATCTCAGGGTAAATAAGTTTAGAAAAATACTAACTAATTGAACTGAAGAATCAATTATTTTAGCAAATATTTCCCCTTTTATTGCTATTGCCAAATAATGCAATAAAATGTATAATACAATCGGCAATAACAATCCAAGGCTTATTCCGAGAATAAATGAATCTTTTTTTAAAAATTTAAACATTTAATTTCCAGTTATTAATTAATGAAATAGATTTATGAGAAGTAAAATCAAAATGAACAGGGACTACAGAAACATAATTATTTTTTAAAGCCCAAAGGTCGGTATCATCACTATTTTCCAGCACATCAAAAGAACCTGTCAACCAATAATAATCATTATTTC
>CAYLPA010000418.1:0-2428 GCA_964385385.1 uncultured Saprospiraceae bacterium
CGTTCCGAAATTTCCTTTAACAATTTTTTGTTTACTCCTTCAACGTCCTGCAAAATATTCAGTGTGGCAAGTTTTTGCTGTTCGCTTTCTTTAATCTTATCATCAAGAGTTTTTGTTCTTTCTTTAACTCTTAATTCCAGAGCGTTTTCAGTTTTATTACGTTCTTCCAGCTCAATCTGTTGTACCTTGTTTAGTTTGCGTTTTATTTTAAATCTGAAATAAAATACAATGATTAGAATTACAAATAAAATTATTCCAATATAAAGATACCCGTTTCTTAATTTGTTTTTTTGAATTTTTAGTTTATTAATTTCTTTTTCCTTTAAAGATTTTTCAGTTTTATATTTTACCTGAGTTTCAGCAACTTTATCGTTTAATTCTTTAAGAATTTCAATTTTTTGTTTATCAGATGCAATCTCGAATATGTTTCTAAGACTATCAACATTTGTATTGCCAGCAAATAGAATAATTTGGCAAAAAAATAAAAGGGATACAAATATTATTTTTTTCATTTTTAATATTTTATGAAATATAAATTGTTTTATTATTATTTGAAGTTTATTTTTAGGGCTCACAAATATAGTATCCTGAAAAAGAAATATCAACTTTTTCAAGCATTAAACTTTAAATCGGAAGCTAAACATTTATAATCTAACAAGATGAAAAAAAAGATAATTTTCAGGATTTATTTTTTAGTGTAATTTATTTACTTTCGTAAAAAAATTATAGATTAAAGCTATGAGGAGTATTAAAATAAATACCTTTAAATTTCCACGAACTTTTTGGATAGGCAACCTGATGGAATTGTTTGAACGTTGGGCATATTATGGAATGTTTGCTGTTCTTTCTGTTTATCTTACCGACCCTGTGTCTGAAGGAGGTTTAGGATTTTCTCAAGAACAAAGAGGTTTAATGCAAGCTATCGTAACAGGAATCTTATATCTTCTACCAATTCTTGGTGGTGCAATAGCAGATAAATTTGGTTATCGTAAAGTCTTACTTTCTGCTTTTGTTACTTTGGCAGCAGGTTATTATTTTATGGGACAATTTAATGGATATGGAGCAGTTTTTTCTTCATTTTTAATTATTGCAGTTGGAGCTGCGATATTTAAACCAATAATTGTTGCCACAGTTTCAAAAACATCAGCAAAAGGCACCGATACTATTGGTTTTGGAATTTTCTACATGATTGTAAATATTGGTGGTTTTATTGGTCCTTTTATTGCTTCAAAACTAAGAGACATTAGCTGGTCCTATGTGTTTATTATGTGTGTAATTGTGATATCTGTAAATTTTCTTTTACTGTATTTTTATAAAGAACCAAAAAAAAATAATGATAGAGTAACAGAGCCATTATCAAAATCAATAAAACAAATTTTAAAAAATACAACTATTGTTTTTAAAGATTTGAAGTTTGTTTTATTTATCATAATTATGGTTGGATTCTGGACAATGTATATGCAAATATTTTTCACCCTGCCGGTTTATATTACTCAATGGATAGATACTTCAGTTATTTATAATTCGTCGGATTGGCTTGCTCATGTTATTGGAGCCGAAGTAAACGGAAAAGGAATAATAAGACCAGAGATGATGCAAAATCTTGCAGCTTTCACTATAATAATTTTTCAAGTAATGGTGTCAGCATTAGTAATGAAAGTCCGTCCTATTATGTCAATTTCATTCGGAATTGCAGTAGTAGCATTAGGAATAGGACAAATTGGTTTTCAGGTAAACGGCTGGTATGTTATTATGGGAATCATTATTATAGCATTTGGAGAAATGGCTAGCTCTCCGAGAATACAAGAGTATATTGGAAGAATTGCTCCTAAAGATAAAGTTGCTTTATATATGGGCTATAGTTTTCTTCCATTAGCAGGAGGAAACATTTTAGGTGGATTGTTGTCGGGGAATTTATATGCATCATTTTCCGATAAATATTTATTTCTAAAAGACACGCTTGTGAATAAAGGATTAGCAACAATAGAAAGCCTTAATGGTGTTGATAATGCAATCCTTTTTAAGCAAAGTCTTGGTTTGATGAATATGAGTGAATCAGAGCTTACAAATTATCTCTATTGCACATATCATCCTGGCAATATCTGGTATATTTTCGGTGGAATAGGAATACTAACATTTATTTTGCTTTTTACTTATGACAGAATTTTGCTTAAATCCAAATAACAAGCAGAAACACTTGTTAATTGATTTAGCCCAAATGGGAAGCCTAAAACTACTCCATAACTTTTTTAATATTTTGGAAATTAAATATATTGTTCCTAACAAATCATTCAAAAAATTAAAACTTTGTTGACTTAAGGGGACTTCTAAAATAAAAAACATTAATTTTGAAAAAAAATTTTTATGCTAGACAAAAAGTTAAATATCCTAATTCTTGAAGACAATTCTAATGATGAAGAATTAATTA
>CAYLPA010000419.1:0-2411 GCA_964385385.1 uncultured Saprospiraceae bacterium
TAAAAATAAACACAAAAATGATTAAATGTTTTTTCATAGTTCAAATTTTAAATATGCTTTGTACTAGATAATGTTTTCATCGTTTTGTCATTTTCAAAATTGGGGTAACATTTGTATAAACGTAACTTCCGTTTTCTCCCATTGTATTTTGAATAATCCAAATCCTTATAGACCAATATTGGTTTAAATATAAGGATACAGCAAATATAATGAATAATTTGTTATCGGACAACAAATTATTACAAATTCAGAATCTTAACGAAAGTTCGGAGAATTATTTTTAAATCTGTAATAAAATTTTGTTCTTTAATATAGATTAAATTAAGTTTTAATTTGGCAGGGATTATTTCTTCATAATAAACTTTTTCGGGCTCATCAACTTTTCCTAAAATTTCACTTTCGTTAATATATTCAATAGAAGCGTAGTCAGTCAATCCGGGCTTTACGGACAATACTTTCATCTGCTCTTCTTCATACATTTCAACATATTTTCTTACTTCGGGTCTTGGTCCGACTATGCTCATATTGCCAATAAAAACATTAAAAAATTGGGGCAGTTCGTCAAGTTTGTATTTTCGTAAAAAAAGTCCAACTTTTGTAATTCTGCTATCTTTATTTCCAATGGTGATTAATCCCTTAACATCAGAATCTTTTTGCATTGTGCGGAATTTATACAATGAAAAATCTTTATTGTTTTTCCCTACTCTTGTTTGTTTGAAAAATATTCCACCTTTAGAATCAAAAATTATTAAAACAGCAATTATTAGCAAAAAAGGTGAACTAATAATTAGTCCGATAAATGAAAATATTATATCAAAAAATCTTTTTAACATTTTATTTTTTTAATACTTCTTCAACTGAATTAATAACAGCATCAACAACAATTTCAATCTGCTCATCTGTTAAATTATAATAAACCGGTAAGCTGATTTCTCTGGAATAATTTTCATAAGAAACAGGAAAATCGAAAATTTTATATCCGAGATTTCTATAGAAAGTCAACATTGGCAAAGGAATAAAATGAACATTAACTGAGACGTCTCTTTTGAAAATTCGATTTATTATCTCGTCGCGTTGTGTTTCATTGATGTTTTTTATTCTCAACAGATAGACATGATAAGATGAATTTTTAATTTCGTTTTCATAGTTTGGCAACTGAGCCCATTTGTGAGCAGACAATTTTTGTGAATATGAATCAAAAATATGTTTTCTCTTTTTAAGCATGTCATCATCATAGCGTTCAAGTTCTACAAGCCCCATAGAAGCTTGAATATCTGTCATATTAAATTTGTAGCCTGCTTCAATAACATCATAGCGCCAATTCCCGATTTCTGATTTTGCCAGAGCATCCTTTGTTTGCCCGTGAAGGGATTTTATGCACAAATATTTATAGATTTCCTGGTTGTTGAAGGGAGCAGGAAGATTCAAACAGACGGCACCGCCTTCGGCAGTTGTAAGATTTTTTACGGCATGAAAAGAGAAAACGGTAATATCTGTTAGAGAACCGATTTTTTTGTTTTTATAAGTTGCCCCAATTGAATGAGCTGCATCAGATAATATCAAAATTCTTTCTAATTTTTTTTGTTCATCTGTTTCTGCCTGAAATTTTTCAACGATGTCTTTTCTTTTTACAAGCTCATTGATTTCATCATAATCGCAAGGGAAACCTGCTATGTCAACAGGCAAAATGACTTTCGTCTTTTCAGTTATTGCTTTTTCGATTTCTTTAACAGAAACAATAAAATCATCATTGATATCAACAAAAACGGGTTTTGCACCGCAATGAATAATCACATTTGCCGAAGCAGAATAAGTGTAGGCAGGAACAATAACTTCGTCTCCTTCTCCAACACCGAACCATCTCAGCATTAATTCCAAACCTGCAGAACCCGAGCTAATACATAATGTTTTTTTGCAAGAAACATATTCTTCGATTTTCTTTTCAAATAGTTTTGTTTTCGGACCTGTTGTTATCCATCCGGATTTGAGAGTGTCAATAACTTCGTCAAATATTTTTTTGTCCATTCGTGGTGGAGAGAAAGGTATCATATATAAAATTTTATAATAAGCAAAAGTAAAGAAAAATAAATTTAGCCTTGGAAAATATTTTTTATTAAAAAGTAACTTTATTTTTTTATATTTATAGATTAAAAAATTTGAGAAAAACATGAAAAGATTTGTGCAAAATTTTTTAATAAAATTTCATATTTGATGTTGATTCTTGAAATGGGAATATTGCCAATATTAATTTTCTTCTTATTATAGGAGTAAAAACTTGCTATTTTTTTTCTGGGGGAGTATATTTGCTGAGCTTTTTTAAAAGTTCTCATTTTTCAAGACAAAAGCTGACAATTTAAAAATTATGAAAAACATTAAAAGAAATCTTAGATTAATAATAATATTATCATTCT
>CAYLPA010000420.1:0-2409 GCA_964385385.1 uncultured Saprospiraceae bacterium
CATTCCGAATTTATTTCGGAATCTGATTATCAAGTTATTATAGATTCTGAAACAATATTGAAACAAGTTCAACATAAAGTTCAGAATGACAAAAAGTATTATTTTCTTTCTGACACTATATACAACCGAAACATCTTAACTGAAAATTAAACTAAAAAAGAAGTAAAAAAATTTTTAGATAAAAAATAATTCGGTCTAAGTAAAAAAATATTTTTTTTTAAAGCCCTTTCATATCATAGAAAGGGCTTTTTTAGTATAATTACCAAAATTATCTAATACTGATTTTTCTAATATTACAATTTTATTGCTTCTTTGACTTTATTTGTAAATTTTTTGCTATCTTTGTAAAAATAAAAAAAATATTCACCCCGTTGGATAATTAATATATCCTACGGGGTAAAAAGGAACAAAAACTTCCACTTATACATGTATTTTTAGGGGTATAAACCGAGTAAATTACTAAATTTGTTCCCACTATTTCAGAGTTAACGTTCATACTCAACCGAAACCGATTCGAAAATGGAGATATAGAATACGTATTGTACTGGAATAACATGAAAGAATTTATTTAAGATATGAGAAAAATTATACTCTTGTTACTAGTAATTATTTTATTTATAAGCTGGAAAAACGAAAGACCTATAGCTAAATCTGAAAACTGGTCTAATGCCCAATGGATTACATTTGAGAAGCTCCAAGATAATATGCTAATAATCCCTGGGGTACACGGTTTAGGAGCCCAGTTGGGTAATAAAGGTTTAAAAAGATCGATTGTGCCCATGTTTCGCAAAGATTTTAGTATAACAGATAGTATAGAGAGTGCTTTAATTAATATTTGTGGTTTAGGCCATTATGAATTATATATTAACAATAGTAAAATTGGGGACAGATTTCTTTCTCCAGGATGGACTAATTATCAAAAAAGAAGCTTATACAACACCTTTGATATTACAGAGCAAATAAAACAAGGAGGCAATACAATAGGTGTTTTAGTTGGAAATGGATTTTACAATATTAATCGTGAGCGTTATCGCAAATTCATTGTTGCTTATGGTTACCCAAAATTAATTTTCAACATTCAGATCAAACTAAAAAATGGTATCGTGAAAAATGTTGTTTCCGATGAAGACTGCAGGGTATCACCTTCTCCCATTACATTCAGCAGTATTTACGGTGGCGAAGATTATAACGCAACCCTTGAACAAAAAGGTTGGTGTACCTATGGATTTGATGACTCAAAATGGAAAAAACCTGTTTTACTAAGCGGTTCAATCGAAAAACTTGTACCCGAAGAAGATTATCCTTTAAAGGTAATGGATGAGTTTCTGCCACAAAAAATATCGACATCAAAAACTGGAAGAAGGATTTACGACTTCGGTCAAAATGCCTCTGGAATTATATCAATAAAAGTAAAAGGTAATCGAGGTACACAAATAATAATTCGCCCGGATGAATTAATTAATGAAGAAGGAAACATTACCCAACAAAGTGGTGGTGGACCATACGAGTTTAGCTATATACTTAAAGGTGATGGCATTGAGGAGTGGCAGCCAAGGTTTACTTATTATGGATTCAGATATGCCGACGTTGAAATTATAGAACCAGAATCTGGCACTACAAAAACGGAAGTGGTAGAGATCAAAATGCTTCATACACGTAACTCGTCTCCTACAGTGGGAACTTTTAGCTGTTCCGATACACTGTTTAATCAGATTTACGAACTAATTAACTGGAGTATAAAAAGCAATATGGCAAGTGTTGCAACCGACTGCCCTCATCGAGAAAAACTTGGCTGGCTTGAGCAGACTTATCTTATTGGTCCATCCATGCACTATAATTATGATATCCATAATTTGTATAGCAAAATAGTGACAGATATGATCGATTCCCAGCTGGACAATGGATTAGTACCTGATATTGCTCCCGAATATGTCCCTTTTTCTGGAGGCTTTCGCGATTCGCCTGAATGGGGAAGTGCATCGATTATTATTCCATGGCAATTATATCAGTGGTATGGAGATTTGGAAGTACTAAAAAGAGCTTATTCAATGATGACACGGTATATTGATTATCTTCATAGTAAATCAAAAAACAATATACTCTATCATGGATTAGGTGACTGGTATGATCTGGGACCAAAACATCTAGGCAAAGCACAACTAACTCCTAAATCCCTTACAGCTACATCAATTTATTATTACGATTTAATGTTGGTTTCGAAAGTCGCAGAACTGTTGAATAAAGATTCTGACATTAAAAAATATGGTGATTTGGCGAATGAAATTAGAATGGCGTTCCAAAAGAAGTTTTATGATACTGAAACGGGTTCTTGTTCTACTGGAAGTCAAACGTCCTATGCAATGTCACTTTATACTGGAATACTGCCTGAACAGGATTATGAAAAAGTGT
>CAYLPA010000421.1:0-2408 GCA_964385385.1 uncultured Saprospiraceae bacterium
TCGAAGTAAAAGTATATTACAAACAAGTTAAAACGAAAATTCCTATAATCAGCAATTTCTTGAAAGCATACAGATTTTTTATTGCAAATTATGCAGGATATAAAATTCTTAAAAACTCTGTTGGAAAACCGGATATTACTCATGTTAATGTTTTGACAAGAGCTGGAATATTGGCTTTATACCTGAAATATTTCAAAAGAATTCCTTATGTTATTACCGAACATTGGTCGAGATATTTGCCTGCTGTGGATGCTTACAAAGGTTGGTTGAAAAAATATCTTACAGAAAAAATTGTTAAAAATGCCGGTGCTGTTGCAACTGTTACCGAAGACCTTAGAAATGCAATGTTAAATCATGCTTTGAAAAATGATAATTATTTACTGCTGAACAACGTTGTTGATACCGAAATTTTTTCTCCAATTTTTTCTAAAACATTAAATCAGAAAAAAAGAATTATTCATATTTCTACTTTTGATGACAAATCAAAAAATATTTCAGGGATTTTAAGAGCTATAAAAAAATTATCGGAAAAACGACAGGATTTTGAATGTCGGATGATAGGGGAGGGAATTGATTTTGAGCAATTAAAACAGTATGCTGATGAATTGAAAATAAAAGACAGCTTTGTGTTTTTTTGTGGTCTGAAAGAAAATGATGCTCTTGTAAATGAAATAAACAATGCTGATTTTATGTTATTATTTTCTAAGTACGAAAATATGCCTGTTGTTATAAACGAGAGTTTTGCTTGCGGTATTCCTGTTCTTTCTACAAATGTTGGAGGAATCAGTGAGCATCTAAATCAGGAAAACGGCATTTTTGTTAACACCAACGATGAAGAAGATTTGATTTTGAAACTTGATTTTATGCTTGATAATTTTCAGAAATTTGATAGTAAGAAAATCAGAAAATATGCCGTAGATAATTTTAGTAATCAAAAAGTCGGTGAGAAGATTTTTGATATTTACAGTAATGTCTTAAAGAAAACCTAAAATAAATTAAATGCTGAAAAAAATTATAGGAACTGCTGGAGCAAGATTGATTTGTTCGCTATTGGGATTTTTAGTTCTTATCATCAGCACTAACAAAATCGGTGCTGATGGTGTTGGAACTATCTACGGACAAATTATACTGGGAATTACTATAATTCTTATGATTAGTAATTTTGTAGGTGGAGGTGCTTTAGTTTATTTAGTTCCACGACACGATGTCTTCAAAATATTTATTTTATCATATTTTTGGGCAATAATTGCTGCATTAATTGGAACTTTTACTTTGTTGAGCTTAAATTTAATTCCCAAAGAATATACAATTCATTTATTGATACTTTCGCTTTTACAATCGTTTTCAGCAATAAATTATAACATACTTCTCGGTAAAGAAAAAATAAAAAACTACAATATCATTAACATTGTGCAAAGCAGTATGATGTTTCTTTGTTTTCTTTATCTCATTTTTATCAACAAACAAGTAGAAGTTATTTCTTTTGTTTATGCTTTGTATTTTGGATTTTCAATAGCTTTTATTCTAAGTTTTAGTAATGTTATAAGTTTTATTAAAATTTCAAATCTTGACGGGGTATTTAAAGTTTTAAAAGAACAATTAAGATTAGGAGTTTATGTTCAGTCTGCAAATATTATTCAACTTTTCAACTATAGGTTAAGCTACTATTTTATTGAATATTTCTTATGTCGTCCGGTAGGTAATAATTTTGCATTAGGAATTTATTCTACAAGTAATCAATTGTCGGAGGGAACATGGCTGATAAGCAAAAGTGTTGCTATGATTCAGTATTCAAAGATTTCAAATACCAAAGCTAAAGATTATGCAAAAAAGCTAAGTCTAAGTTTTTTGAAATTTTCTTTTGTTATTACGGTTATTTTATTTGGAATAGTTTTACTAATGCCCGAATCGGTTTTTGTTTTTGTTTTTGGAGATGAGTTTCTGAACATTAAACCGATATTATATAGTTTGTCAATTGGGATTGTTTCGGTAGCAATAACCATGATGTTTAGTCATTATTTTTCGGGAATAGGCAAACCATATATTAATACTATTGGTTCGGCAATAGGTTTTGTTTTTACACTTGTTTTGGGATTAATCTTAATTCCACGTTTTGGTTTGATAGGTGCCGGAATAACAGCTTCTGTTTCCTATTTTGTTTCTGCAGTTTATGCTTTCATAGTTTTTATGAAATTTACTAATACCGGTCTCCGCGAATTTCTTATTACAAAAAACGATTATTATTTTATAATCAAAGAAATTAAGCAATTGATAAGAAAAAATTGATTTATAGCAATTATCCACTGATTTTTAAATACTTTTTTCGCAACAAAAATTTAAATTTTTGAGTGCCTTCCTAATAGATTTAAGCAATGTTTCTTGGCTTTATGAATATATCGAAATATGTA
>CAYLPA010000422.1:0-2406 GCA_964385385.1 uncultured Saprospiraceae bacterium
GTAAGAACATCACCTTTTTTCATTTGGTTTTCTTTTATCAGATTTACTGTTTCTGGACTTAAGCTAATAAAACCTTCTGCTTTTGCAGTTCTCAGTTGGTTTGGTTTATACCCAACATCAACCATATTAGCTTTTCCTTCTTTGTTAGTGTGACTGAATTTGTTCATTTTTTCTCGTTTCTGGTTTCTAGTTTCTTGTTGCTCGTTGCTCGTTGCTCGTTTCTTGTTGTTCTTTGTTTTCTACTCGAACTCTAGGCACTCCAAACTTTAGTTCACTCTAGGCACTCCAAGTACTCTATGCACTCCATTTATCCTCCAATATTATAAAACTCCCCCGTATTATTTACACTACCGCATTTTGGTTTATGTTTCAGTGCTAAATTTATTGCTTCTTCGATTCCAAATTCTCTTATATTATATTCAAGATTGTTAAATAAACAAGGTTTAATTTTTCCATCAGCAGTTAATCTAAGGCGATTACAAATTTTACAATTACCTCCATCGCCACCTTCAACAACTGAAAACTGTCCTAAACTCAACTCCATTTGGTGAATAAAACGAATTTGAAATTTATTCAATCTACAAAATTCTGCTACCTCTATTGCATTTGGTTCTTGTGATGATTCTTTTATAACGCAATTTATTTTCACAGGATTTAAACCAACTTTTTGAGCTTCAAAAATTCCTGCCATAACATCATCAATATTCCCCAGACGGGTTATTTCTTTATATTTCACAGGATCCAAAGTATCAAGACTTACATTTACTCTGTGAAGACCAGCTTCCTTAAGTTCTTTCGCAAATTTCTTGAGTAGAATTCCATTTGTTGACAAACCGAAATCTTTAACACCGGGAATCTCGGCTATCATTCTTACCAGCTCAACAATACCTTTTCTCACTAAAGGTTCGCCTCCGGTAATTCTAATTTTATCTACTCCAAGTTTTACACTTATTTTAACAACTTCAACAATTTCTTCGAAGGAAATTATCTCAGAATGATTCATAAGTTTTATTCCTCCCTCAGGCATACAATAAGTACATCTCAAATTACATCTGTCGGTAACTGAAATTCTCAGATAGTTTATTTTCCTGTTAAATCTGTCGTACATCAACCATTTCTCCTATTTCTAATTTTTCTTTTCCAATTTCAATAGAGGTAATTCCATCAGCAAAAACATAAGAATGTATATGCGCCGAACCATGATATTCTACGGAATAAACTTTTCCATCATTCGAAATGTTTACCGGAATAAAAGATTTTCTAAGTGATTTTCTTCTTTTGTATTCTGCTCCCATTGGAAGTTTCAACATCACAGCTTGTTCAAAAATTCCCATTAATTTCAAAATCAGTGGTCGTACCAAAAGTTCAAACTGAGTGTAAGATGAAACGGGATTCCCGGGCAATCCAAATATGAATTTATTTTTATTAAAGGTTCCGAAAATTGTTGGTTTTCCGGGCTGAACAGCAATTGACCTGAATTTAATATCAACTCCGCATTGTTTCATAATTTCAGGAACGAAATCAAAATCACCCATTGAAACACCACCTGTTAAAAGAACAATATCATTTTCTTTCAGAGCTTTTGTGATAGTGTCAAATGTTACTTTTTCCGAATCTTCAGCAATTCCAATATAATTTGCAATTGCTCCGGCTCTTTTTACTTGAGCGATTAATTGATACCCGTTGCTGTTTCTGATTTGTGATTTTGCAGGAGATTCTTTCGGTTCAACCAATTCATCACCTGTTGAAATTATACCAATTTTTGGTTGTCTTGTTACAAGCACTTGAGTACATCCAACTGAAGCCATAACTGCAATATGCTGAGGTTTGATTTCAATTCCTTTCTTAAGAACCAAATCATTTTCTTTGATATCTTCAGCAAAATAGCAAATATTACTCATAGTTTTTTCGGCAGTAAATCTGATTTTATTTTCACCAGATATCTCAGTATGTTCAACCATAATAACACAATCAGCGCCTTCTGGAATGATTGCTCCTGTCATTATTTTTGTGCACTGACTTTGGCTTATTGTTTTCTCAGGAATCTTACCGGCAGGAAGAACTTCAATAATTTCAAGTTCGTTTTTAATATCTTCTTTTCTACACGCAAAACCGTCCATAGCCGATTTGTCGAATGGCGGCATATTGATATCTGAATGCACATCTTCAGCAAGAATTCTTCCTAAAGAGTCAATGAAATTAATTCTTTCAGCATCAAAAATAAATTGAGCTGATTTTTGTACTATATCAAAGGCTTCCTCAAATTTTATCATGATTTTCACATATTTAAATTGCCACAGATTACTCACAATATTATTAATATATCGGAGTTCGTGATAACACTTCGTTAAATTCACAGATAACAAAATAATTATTTAATAGATTTTTATTTGCCATTTTTACATT
>CAYLPA010000423.1:0-2387 GCA_964385385.1 uncultured Saprospiraceae bacterium
TTTCTGAAAACAGCTTGTTGGTATTTTGTGGACTATTACTCATGTGGCTATTTTTGGTTTTTTGTGCCTTAAAAATACAAAATTTTGGAGAATTGAGGTTTTTGGAAAATACTTTTTGATTATTTTTTATTACTGCTAAAAAAAAATCACAACGGTTTGGCTATGAGTAGTAAGGGATTTCAAGGCACTTCAGTTTCTGTTTATTACTTATTTTCATTACTTGTATTTACTTTCATTTCACTACTAAAATCCTTATTGGGTATGCCTATGTTGGCAGCTGGCGTTTCTTTATTACTGGCGAATCTGCCTTTTAAAATCATTTTTTTCTTTGTCCTTAAGTCGATGTCTTGTTTTCTTGAAAATAAGTTTCCAAGAATCTTTAAATGATCTATGGTTATTAAAGACTAAACTAAAAACAATTGTTAGTAGTCCGCTTGTTATTAGGACAATAGTATTACTCAATCCAAAAAGGTCATGTTTATATTTATGATAGAATATCCATCCTGCAAATATTAGAAATGGGGAAAACGCAATTAAATGAATTAAGTATTTCCATTTTCGTTTCAGCCAATAGTTATCAAATTTCAGATCAATATTTTCTTTTTCTAAAGTGTGTATTTTTTCAGGATTTTTAAAAGTCAAGTATTCTTCAGAATTAAAGATTTCTTCAAGAATATTATAAATCTCTTGATGATATCTTAAACATACTTGTATCGGATAATTAGCACATTCTGTGTTTTCTTTATATTTTTCATTGATTTCTTTAAGTTTTTTCAAGTCTTTCAGAATGAACTGTCCTAATTCATCAAGAGCTTCTGCGGCATTTGTTTCTGTGACGTAATGTTTAATGTCAAAATGAATAGGTCCATAAAGGTCGTTAACACTTGCATTCAAGGAACCAATTGATTTGTAAATAAAATTCCTGTCTGGGATGTCTATCCCTGTATAAGTATAACCAACTCCAGAACTAATACCATAACCTTTTCCAGAATAATCCGGTCTAATGTCAAGTTGGGCTGAACGTAAGGAATCTCCATACCTATCCTGAAGTCTCTTTAGAATTTCTTTTGTTTTAGTTAGGGTCATTTTTATTACTGTGTCTTTCTATTTTGTTCGCTTGCTGCAAACGTAATAGTGTTTTAACCGAAATTCAAATATACGCAAAAAAGATTATATTGTGCAAATAACTTAAATAACAAAGAAATAATATTTTAAAATCTACAAACGGAATTTTACTTAAAACTATGTTGGACAGGGATTGGAATTAATTTATGACATAGTTGGGAGATTAAAGTAAGCGAAGCAGATGTAAAACATTAAATACTAATAAAATAATAATCCTGAAATCAACGGTTTATTTCATTAATTCTTCAACTTCCTTTTTCAGAATAGGAATATGTCTTACAATTGTACCCCAAATTATTTCATCGTCAATCTTGTCATATCCATGAATAACTCTGTTTCTCATTCCTACAATTTGTTTCTTACTTGATATTTGAATTGATTGATTAAGTTTATCAATCATGTTAATAGCTTCAGCAATAATTTCCAATTCTCTTTCTACTGCCCTTCTTAGCATTTTATTTTCAGAGTATATTCTAAAATCACGCTTGTCTCCAAGGTAATTTTCAATTGAATCAATAGATTCTTTAATATCAAATAAATATTTCTTTATTTCAAGCTTCATATATTTTTCTCTTTGTCAAGTTTACTGATTCAATAAAAAACGGATTTGACAAGGACTTGTCGGTAATTAAGTCAACCGAGCGATTAAATATTTCTTCAAATTTCTCAGCTAAAAGGAGATACGTATCAGTGTAATCCCCGTAGTCCATTGAATTTAAAGAAATTAACAAATCGATATCACTTAATTCATTAAATTTGTCAGTACAGACTGAACCAAATACAAATAGTGATTTGACATTATGCAACATACATAGTGTCTTAATTTTTTCAATATTATCAGCTACAATTTTGTGCATTAATTTTTAATATTAATTAAATGTCTAAAATCATTCAAATTTATTAAATGTTTTTGTTATACCAAAATTTTTAAAATAATTTTTATTATTATTCACTATTTTGTTTGGTTGGGCTAAGATGAACTGGGATTGGAAATTCATTTCCTAAACTCTTCTTTTGTAAATTCAAACATAAAATCTTCCTGAATAAGAGGTTTGTTTTCTTTTGCCATTTTTATAAAATTGTGATAAACATCAGTCAATCTAAAAACCCCGTTTACCATTAAATTTTGGTTAAAATTACAGCTATTGCCAGATAAATAATATAATATAGAATTGTATGAAGCCAAAAATAATTTATAATTTATAATTTATCACTAGCATCCGAAAGTTTTAATTTTAATAAGCCCTTAGAATCCCATATAT
>CAYLPA010000424.1:0-2383 GCA_964385385.1 uncultured Saprospiraceae bacterium
ATGTTTAATTATTACGTTGTGGTGTGCATTAGTACATGGGCATTTCATCGATGATGTTTCTTTTTAAGAATTTTATGCAAATTTAATCAAATTTCAGTTTATGCATCATTCCTATTATCATTTAACAATTTTTCTCTTTATCATATCCATACGAACTTCCTTCTGTCGTAAGTTCTTTTAACAACATAACAATATAACAATTTAACAATTTAACAATTCATCAAACAGATTTTTTCAAATAAAACTTGTAATCTCTCATACAATTACTATCTTTGTAATATCAAAAATAGGGGTGCCCAAAACAATCGGGCTGAGATTATACTCATTGAACCTGCTACGGGTAGTACCGGCGAAGGGAAATTAGAGTAAACTTAAATAAAGGGATGATTTTCACTCCTGTTCGTCATCTAAGGTTTAATCTAAAAAAATAACATTATGTTTAAAAAATTAATTGCATTAGCGATTTTACCGCTATTGATACCGTTGTTTTCAACAGCTCAATATCAATTGTCAGGTAAAATTATTGACAAAGAAACAAATGAGTCCCTTGAAGGTGCTCACATTTTTGTCGAGAACACATTTATTAAAACAATTTCAGGTACAAATGGAGAGTTTTTAATAAAGAAACTTTCTGGAAAAGTAAAAGTGAAAGTAAGTTATCTTGGCTACAAAACTTCTGTCGAAGAAATTGAAATCACTAAAAACACAGTATTTAATTTATTACTTATCAGAAGTCCGATTATTCAGGATGAAGTAATAATTACTGCAACTCGGGCAGGAGACAAAACTCCAATAGCAATTACCAATGTGAGTAAAAAAGAAATTCAGGAAATTAATCTTGGTCAGGATATTCCTATTCTTTTAGATGCTACTCCATCGGTAATCACAACATCTGATGCCGGTGCAGGAATTGGTTATACGGGAATAAGAATTCGTGGAACTGATAAGACTGGAATTAATATTACTGTTAACGGAATACCATTGAACGATGCCGAATCGCATGGAGTGTTTTGGGTAAACATGCCTGACTTTGCTTCATCTATTGATGACATTCAAATTCAGCGGGGAGTTGGAACTTCAACTAATGGAGCTGCAGCTTTTGGTGCGAGTATTAATATGCAAACACTGAAATTAAACGCCAAAACTTATGCTGAAATCAATAATTCTTACGGCTCTTTCAACACATGGAAACACACTGTTTCTGTTGGAACAGGATTGCTTGACGGAAAATGGGCAATAGATGCTCGTTTATCAAAACTCTCAACCGATGGCTATGTTGACAGAGCTTCTTCTGACTTAAAATCCTTTTATATTTCAGGAGCTTATTATGGTAAGAAAAGCATGTTGAAGCTTAATGTTTTTTCAGGCAAAGAGAAAACATATCAATCCTGGTATGGAGTTCCTTCAGTAAGATTAAATAATGATGAAGAAGGTATGAAACGCTATCATGACCATTGGCTTTGGTCTTCCAGTTCACAAAGGATTAATGACATTAAATATAGTGAACTAGTAAATTCTAATTCAAGAACTTATAATTATTATACTTATGATAATGAAACTGACAACTATCAGCAGGACCATTATCAATTACATTATTCCTATGCGATAAACCGAAACATTAATCTTAACACCGCTTTGCATTACACAAAAGGAAGTGGATATTACGAACAGTACAAAAAAAATAGAAAGTTTGAAGATTATTTACTTGAAGACGTAGTTAGCCCTTGTGGAGTTATAACTACAACCGACCTTGTTCAGCAAAAATGGCTTGATAATGATTTTTATGGAATTACTTATTCTTTGAATTATGATAAAAACAAAGTAAGAGCTTCGTTGGGTGGAGCATGGAACCAATATGACGGTGACCATTTTGGAAAAGTAATTTGGGCAAAATATGCAAGCAATAGCGAAATAAATCACCAGTGGTATTTTAATAACGGACTGAAAACCGACTTCAATATTTTTGCAAAAGTTAACTATCAAATTATTAAAAAACTTAGTTTGTATGGCGACCTTCAGTACCGACAAATTGATTATGATATTAAAGGAAATCATGACGATTTAAGAGATTTGACACAAAAGCACAATTATAGTTTTATCAATCCTAAAGCAGGTGTGTTTTACGAAATAAATAATTATAATAAGACATATTTTTCTTTTGCTGTTGGAAATCGTGAACCATCACGGGCAAGTTTTAAGGATGCAGACCCTGGTCAAACTCCAAAAGCTGAAACTCTTTACGATTATGAACTTGGATATACTTTTAATCTCCCTAAGTTTTTATTGAATTGTAATATATATTATATGGATTATAAAGACCAGCTTGTACTTACAGGTAAAATTAATAATGTTGGAGACCCAATTTTGATTAATGTTCCTGAAA
>CAYLPA010000425.1:0-2380 GCA_964385385.1 uncultured Saprospiraceae bacterium
CTTTTCTAGCAGTGTTAACAAGAGTAGCACCTTTAGGCATTTTAGAAAGGAGTTCATAATTTATTGAATTTTTTGTTTTATCGTTAGCCGGAATATTTATTGAAACATATTGGCAAGTGCTGTAAAGTTCTTCGGCAGAATCAACAGCAATAACATTATGTTTTTCAATGTCTTCTTTAGGAATAAAAGGGTCATAAGCATAAACATTCATTCCAAATCCTTTAGCAATATTTCCAATATATCTTCCAACATTACCAAAAGCATGAATTCCTAATGTTTTCCCTTTTAATTCTGTGCCGGGTTTTCCGTTATATTGTCCCCTTGCAAGACAAACCATCATTCCAATAGCGAGTTCAGCGACAGCATTAGAATTTTGTCCAGGAGTATTCATTACAACAACGCCTTTTTCGCTTGCTGCTTCAAGGTCAACATTATCATAGCCTGCACCAGCACGAACAATTACTTTAAGATTTTTTCCTGCTTCAATAACTTCTCTTGTAGCTTTGTCGCTTCTTATAATAATTGCATCAACATCTTCAACGGCTTTAACAAATTCTGACTGCTCGGAATATTTTTCAAATAAAATAAATTCATATCCTGCTTTTTTAATAATTTCTTTGATTTGCTTAACCGCTGCAGGTGCAAATGGTTTTACGGTAGCAACTAGTACTTTTGTCATAATTTATAAGAGTTTTTATTTAGTAAATTTTTTTGAATTTTAATTTTATGCATTTAGTTTAGAATATTCAAATTCCTGCATAACTGCAACCAATGCATTAACGCTATCTTTTGGTAGTGCATTATAAGTTGAAGCTCTGAATCCACCAACAGAACGATGTCCTTTGATTCCAATCATTCCTTTTGAAGTAGCATAATCTAAAAATTCTTTTTCAAGGTCTTTATAATTCTCATCCATTACAAAACAAATGTTCATAATTGAGCGGTCTTCTTTAGCAACCGTACCAACAAAAAGTTTATTTCTGTCAATTTCATCATATAATATTTTTGCTTTTTCAAGATTTTTCTTTTCCATAGCTTTTATGCCACCATGAGCTTTTAACCATTTTAATGTTTGAAGAGCAGAAAATAGTGGAAGGCAAGGAGGAGTATTAAACATTGATTCTTTATCAATGTGTGTTTGATAATTGAGCATGGTTGGAATAGCTCTGTCAACTTTTCCTAATGCATCATTTTTAATTATTATGAAAGTAATGCCAGCAGGTGCAAGATTTTTTTGAGCACCTCCATAAATCATAGTATATTTTGAAACATCAATCGGACGACTGAAAATATCTGATGACATATCAGCTATCAAAGGAATAGGACTGTCAATATCTTCATGAATTTCTGTTCCGTAAATTGTGTTGTTTGTTGTGATATGGAAATAGTCAGCATCTCTCGGAATTTCGTAGTTTTTTGGTACATAATTAAAATTCTTATCTTTTGATGATGCAATTTCAACAGCTTCACCGAAAATTTTGGCTTCTTTCAATGCTTTTGATGCCCATGAACCAGTGTTTAAATAAGCTGTTTTCTTATTCATAAAATTATAAGGAATCATACAAAACTGTGTGCTTGCTCCACCTCCAAGGAATAATACTGAATAACCTTCAGGAATTTTTAATAATTCTTTGAATAATGAAACTGCTTCATCCATCACGGCAACAAATTCTTTGCTTCGATGGGAAATTTCAATTAAGGATAATCCTGTTCCGGCAAAATCAACTAATGCCTTTGCTGTTTCATCAATAGTGAATTGTGGTAAAATTGATGGACCTGCGTAAAAGTTGTGCTTTTTCATTGTAATTGGGTTTTTATAATAAGTTAAAAATTAGTTGTTAATTTTATTTAATTTTTTCTGTAAATTATTTCGCTAAAATGCGAATTTTTTTTGTAATAACAAATGATTTTTCAAAATATTTTATTTAGTATTTCGCTATGCAATCCCTTGTTATTTGTATTCGTCATTGCAAAGGAGAAACGACTGAAGCAATCTGTCTAATTTGTTACGGAACTAATTCAAAAATTATATTATTTTCATTTCACTTGTCACCCCTCGATACAGCTTGCAAACAATCATTTGTGCTAATAAAAGCTTTCCTGCTTGCAAGCCACTCGGGTTGACAGGTACTATTAGTCAGACTGAGTGTTCGGCTTGAGTTAAAATATCATTTAATAATAAAAATGTTAATTCAAGACGAATGTATTGAAGCCTGACGAAAGAAGTTTTCAGCTCCGCTGGTGCAGATTTGCTTTGGAGTTTAGTTCACGCTACCGCCCGAATCCTTTCGTATAGTATAGAGAAAACAACAACAATTAATATTCAACTAACATTTCTCACTTGAGAATTCAACAATAAATATTTAATAATCAGTTTAAA
>CAYLPA010000426.1:0-2379 GCA_964385385.1 uncultured Saprospiraceae bacterium
GAAAAACTCTGAAAATCTTGATGTGAAGTAATTATTAGAAGTCCCCTTAAATAATATTCACCGGACGAAAATCATCCGATGAATATTATTTTTTATTTTTAGTCTTCCTGATAAGGTTTTATTAATTCTAATAATTCGGGTAAATCCATACCTAAATCTTTAAGATGAGAAATTTTAGGGACACCGTTTTTGGTCCATCCTCTTCTAAGATAAACAGCATCTAAAAGTTTTTCATATTGTTCTTCGCGATGTTTACGAGTAATAACAATTTTTTCTTCAGTAGTTTTTCCTTCGGGATTAACACCGATGATTTCCTTCATTTGTTTATCATAACGTTCGGCTCTTGATTCGTATTCTTCAACAGTAACAGGACCGGCAGCACGATAAGGCTGAGCATCATATTTTCTGATTCCGAAACCTTTTCTCAGGTTGAAGATTCTTTGGAAATTATAAACTCTTTCCGACTGGCGTATCATTTCGTATTTATCAATATTTAAACCGGTAACAGCGTTGAAAATCGTAACATAATTATCAACATGTTCAGGAACTTTTGCAGGTTCGTTAGTTTCAGCATTATTTGTAGGTTCAACATCATTCCAAGGAAGTTTACACAATCCATTCAATCCAAACCATGTACGGAACATTGGGAAATAATGTAATGCTTCTGCTTTATCTTCAAAAGTAGGAATTTGATTGTTAACCATGTCCATAAAAATCAGCCAAGCTTCATCATGTTGTGGCCCTTTGTTTGTCATAGCAAAACCACCTTGTTGAGCTAGCGACTCTTTGGAAACATATTCAGAATATTCCAAACCTTTGTTTTCCATTGCAATATCCTGAAGGAAGTTAGCATCACCCCAACCTTTTTCAACAAAGAATTTTTTCATTTTTCGAGTTCCCATTCCTGCAATAACACCAAAACCTTCGCCTTTTGCAAGTTGGTGAATCAACTCCATTGCTGAATCAGAATTTCCAAAATTCAATTTTAATCCACCTGTTCTTTCTTCATTAAGAATTCCATTTTCATAACACTCCATAATGAAAGCTAGAAGTGTTCCCCAAGAAATAGTACATATTCCGTAGGTGTCGCAATAGAAGTTAGCTTCAATAATATAGTCGGGATTAAAAATTCCACAGTTTGAACCAAGTCCACCTGCATTTTCATATTCAGGTCCGTCAACAATAACTTTTTGTCCTTTGTAAGGTCCTGTTCTTATCACGTAATTATCAACTCCTTTTGTGCAAGACATATTACAGCCAATCCAACAACCGTCAGGAACTCCCTGAGTAAATCTTTTTTTCCAAACTTCGCTATGAATTTTGATACTGTCAACATGACTACCAAACTTATAATTATGTGTAGGTAGCAGATCATAATCATTCATAATATTGACAAGGTGAGCAGTACCTTTAGTTTTCATTTCGGCTTGAGAATCGTCAAGTTCTCTCATTTCTTTATTAAAAGTTTTTCCTCTTTCCATTATTGCTTTAAGGTCAACAACATTGTTTAAGTTTCCTTTAACACCATCGATTTTAGCAACAACTGCTTTAATTTTTTTATCTCTGAAAACAGTTCCAATTCCACCACGACCGGCTTGTTTCAAACGTACAAGTTTTCTTTTGGGGTCATAGAAACTGAAATTAAGCATTCCAATAAGTGAAGTTTCGGCAGCAACACCTGATGAAACAACGGCAACATTCTTTTTGTCTTTTTCATCATTAGCATACATTTCTGTAAGAACTTCCGCAAGCTCATGGCTATCCTTAGGTTCCAAAGGAGCTTCTTCAATTTTTATTGTTTCAGTGGTTTTGTCAATAATAATTATCACATCGTTCTTAGCTTTCCCTTGAATTTCAACAGAATCAAAACCGCAAAATTTCGAAAATGCACCAAAAAAACCACCGACATTGCTGTCCATAATGGATTCGGTTTGAGGAGAAATACTTACAACAATCGATTTTCCTGTTCCAGAATATTGAGTAATACCACAAATCGGTCCTCCTGAAATAACAATTTCATTATCATTATCATTCCATTTTGTTTCGGCTTTGGTAGCATCCCATAATAATTTTAATCCAAAACCCTTACCACCGATAAATTTATCTTTCATCAGTTGAGTTACCGGTTTTTCCTTAATTTGATTTTCATCAAGGTTAATATAAAGAGTTCGGTTGTTATAACCTTTATCTATCGGAGCCCATTTGTAATTATGTTCTTTTAACAATTTGTGGGCATTTTTCATTTTTGTAATGTCCATAATATACTTTAAATTTTAAATGTTTTTATGAATTGAAAAAAGCAAAAATATAAAATTAAATAAACAAAAAAGTTTATTTTCATAAAAATCAGATATGTAATTTTTCGCATATCGGTTTTTA
>CAYLPA010000427.1:0-2372 GCA_964385385.1 uncultured Saprospiraceae bacterium
TAATTTATTGAAAACTTTTTACATGCAATAGACACACTAATGTGGACACTACCAACAAAATAGGACAGGTAGATAATTCTCAGCCATCAATTTTTGTTGACACTAACTCAAATCCAGCAATAAGAGCTTATAGATATAGACTAACAGCAAGTGACACTTGTGGAAGCGAAACATCTATGAGTCCTTATCACAAAACTATGCATCTTACAATAAATGCAGGTTTAAATGGTGCATGGAATCTTATCTGGGATGGATATGTTGGTTTTCCTTTTGGTTCTTATATTATTTATCGTGGAACAACACCTTCAAATATGACTTTGTTGACTCAACTTCCTAGCACTTTAAGTTCATACACGGATTTGAATCCGCCTTCGGGTACTGTTTATTATCAAATTGAAGTTTTAAAAGCAAACGGTTGTTATCCTGATTCTATATTCTCAAAAGTAAATACTAACTACAATTCTTCAAGGTCAAATGTTGCTGATAATATGACTTTAACACCTGTTTATTTAACTGCTGATTTTTATGCGAATATTCTAAATGGAATTTGGCCTATTCAAATTGAATTTTCTGATAATACCATTGGATACCCCACATCGTGGAAATGGAATTTTGGAGATGGAAACACAAGTATTGAACAACATCCTAAGCATACTTATAATAATGAAGGACTTTATACTGTTTCACTGATTGCATGCAATGGTACTGTTTGCGACACTATAACCAAGGTAGATTATATTAATATTCTGCAAAACGGAATTTCTGAAATTAATAAAAATATTAACATAGGAATTTATCCTAATCCTAATAATGGAATGTTCACTGTGGACATAAATTCTTATCAAAAAAATGTCCCGATAGCTATCGGGATTGAGATTGCCGTTTACAATTTATTAGGAGAAAAGGTTTATGCTGATGAAATTCAAAGTTTCAAAGGAAATCATAAACATAGTCTAAATCTTTCAACTCTTCCTAAAGGAATTTATCAAATTGTAGTTATGAACGCTCAGTTTAAGAGGATTGGGAAGGTTGTGATACAATGAAAAAGATAAACTCGGAAAAAATTTTCTATATCTTTGCTTTAGATTATCATGTATATTCGTAAACAAATATTTCAATAAGCAGGTAATGAAAGTCTGTTTTTATGGGGAGCAAGGCAAACAGGGAAGAGTACATTATTAAAATCAGTCTTCCCTGAATCTCTGTATTTTGATTCGCTATTGTCTGATGTTTTTGAACGATTTCAAAGAAATCCTTCTTTGATAAGAGAAATAATCCTTGAAGCATCCCCAACTAATCCGGTTTTAATTGATGAAATTCAGCGCATCCCTGCTTTACTTAACGAAGTACACTGGATGATTACAAATAAAAACATTCAGTTTATTCTTAGCGGTTCCAGCCCACGAAAAATTTTAAGGTCAGGTTCAAATCTACTGGGCGGAAGAGCACTTCGTTAAGAATTATATCCTTTCATTTATAAAGAAATTCCCGACTTTGATTTAAAAAAGGCATTAAATAACGGATTGTTACCACGGCACTATCTATCAAAAAAACCTGATAGATTAATTTCCGCATACATTGGTAGTTATTTACAGGATGAGATTATGATGGAAGCAAAAATAAGAAACATAGCTTCTTTTTCAAGATTTCTTGAAGTTGCTGCTTTTTCAAATGGAGAGATAGTTAATTATACTAATATTGCTTCTGAATGCGGGGTAAGTGCTCCAACAATCAGGGAATATTTTCAAATATTGGTAGATACTTTAACTGGTCGTTTTTTGCCATCTTTCCAGAAAAAACCAAAACGCAGAGTAATACTATCACCCAAGTTTTATTATTTTGATATCGGCATTGCAAATTACTTTTTAAAAAGAAAATCAATAGAACAAGGTAGTGAAGCATTCGGAAAAGCTTTTGAACATTTTATTTATCACGAAATATACTGTCATAGCAGTTATTCTGGAAAAAACTATCCTATTAGTTACTGGAGAACAGCATCTCAATTAGAAATTGATTTTGTTTTAGGTGACCATGAAGTTGCAATCGAAGTAAAAGCTACTAAACAAGTCAATCATCGTCATTTGAAAGGGTTAAAAAGTTTTGAAGAAGAATATAAAGTAAAAAAACTCATTCTGGTAAGTAATGATCCTTATCAGCGACAAATTGGAGGAATAATGCTTCTGCCATGGAAAACCTTTTTAGATAAACTTTGGGAAGGGAAGATTATAGTTTAAATATCCGTTTATAATAATTATAAATTGATTTCTTGAAAAAACTATTTATTATCATCTGAGACTTTAAATTCTTCAACAATCAGAGGTAATTTACGAATCAGGGCAAGTTCCCGCCATTTTTTTCTGGCTTCATCAACT
>CAYLPA010000428.1:0-2372 GCA_964385385.1 uncultured Saprospiraceae bacterium
CGTGCTTTACTAAATGATGATATTGATGCTTTCTTTTTCGTGGGTGCTGCTCCTGTTACTTCTCTAAACAAATTATCACCTACTTTGAAAGACCAGATTAAATTAGTTCCTATTGAAAATAAAGAACTTGAAGAAATTTATGAAGTTGCTACTATCAGCTCCGACACATACACTTGGGTTGACAAAAACGTTAAAACTTTTTCTGTAAGATCAGTTTTAGTAACTTCAGTTACTGATGAAACTCCTCAAAAAATTGCAAATCTTAATAAGTTACTTAATTTCATTAAACAAAATTTAAACAAATTACAAGCAGAAGGACATCCAGCATGGAAAACTGTAAACTTTAAAGATAATGGTATTGAATGGGAATTTCATGATGTAGCTAAAAAATTTATGCAATAATTATCTATTAAAAAAACATTAATAAAAAAAGTCTGGAAATTTCCGGACTTTTTTTTATCGAAAAAATTAAAAATATAATCCCATTTTTTTAACAATCTTTTTTATTATAGGGGACTTCTAATAATTATTCTACTTAGAATCTTTAATTTTTTTACTTATAATTTCATGGCTATCATTAATATGTTCAGGTTTTATGACAACAGTAAAAATATTTAATGCTCTATATTTTTCGCAAACAACTTCAGCGTATTTCTCAGAATAAAATGCTTCAGACAAATAAGCATAACCACCAGCAATTTCAGTTTTATGTAAATCCTTAATAATAGTGCTAATGGCTGTTTCCTGTGAAGTATTTTGCGGAACAACCGCTACCTTGAAAATAGGAACTTCAGATTCTCCACTTAGATAGCCGGATATAATGCCTGTTAATTCGTCCATCATCAATTCCTCTTCCTTAGTAACCTGAGCATCCGCATTAACAAGCATATTTAAAATATCTCCCAATTGTGAAACCTGAGTTTCAGGAGGTGATGTTTCAAGATATTTAGTCATAGAACACCTTAAATCATGAAATCCAACACCGCTTTTCGGACCAAAGTTTTCTTTAATATAGCTCCAATCAATTGTTATATCCCAAGCATCAGCAAAGGGTTGAATAAAATTCATTTCTCTTTCATCCAAATCACCATCAATCATAGCAACCTGACCAAGTATTTCAATAATTGTTTCAGCTCCTGAAGGAGAAAAAAATGCTTTAGCAAGGTCTCCAGCTTCTTTACGTTCAAGTTTTAGAGCTTGTTTAAGCAATAACCAAATTCCTTTTTTTCTACCACCTGCAACCCAATATCCAACACCAATAAACGCCATTATTATACTTCCTGTAATCCACATTATATTTGCTGCAAACTGTGGAATTCCCCCTGCAATAAAATTATTAAAAACAAAAGAACCATTGATTAATATGCTAATAAACATTGCTGAAATCGAGATACTTTCTGCAACATTTTTTTCATGTTTCCTTGACCATAACTTATTAATCATAAAATAAATCTGGAAAAATGAAAGTATTGCAGCAAAATATGCAAGCAAATTAGAAACTAATCTAACACTCACATATTCTTTTTTATAAACAGGCCAATCAATATGCTTTCTATCCGAAAAATCAACCTGTTTCCATTTTGGATGCGAAAGTTTGTTTTGTCTAATTCCCTTAAGATTATTCTTTAAATCATTATACAATAACTCTATTTTGTTTTCTTTTGTTTTACTAATATTTTTTGTATTTAAAACGAGTAGTGAGGGCACACAATAAGTTTTTATCTCATAACTTACCCAGCTATAAGTGCCTGATTTAATAGTTTTCTTAATATAAATATCATCAAGTCGTTTATCCACTATTGGAACAAGTTTAATAATGTTTTTTACTCCTTTTGATAAAGATTTTAAAGCATTTGCCGGTGCAGCTCCAACAAAGAAAAAGGCATCAATGCTATCTGAAAGCAAAGCAACAAAAGCATCTTCAAATGGAATTTCATAGTCTTTCCAATCTATTTCTGTTTTTAATTTTATAAAATCTGTTGTTATATGCGAGCCTGCATCTTTTGAACCTACTGCTACTCTTTTTCCATTTAAATCGGCTAATGAATTTATTTTTTTATTGTTTTTTGCTATCAAATGAATTTCTTCATTATACAAGGGAAGGAAAACTCGTATGTATTCTTTTATTTTATGATTCTCAAGTTCTTTAAATAATAATACATCATACTGCATAAAAGCAATTTGAATACTATCGGAAATCAACCTATTAAAATTATCAACACTTCCTTTTGTAGAGTAAATATTAATAGGTACTTCAGTGTTATTTTTTATGTCTTTTGCAAATTGATTATATATCTCTGATTCAAAACCGGAAACAATATTTATTTGTGAAAAGGATATATTATTAACTAATAAAAAAATTAATAAAATAA
>CAYLPA010000429.1:0-2363 GCA_964385385.1 uncultured Saprospiraceae bacterium
AAGACGGACAAGTCCTTGTTCAACATACAAGACATGAGTTGCAACAAATCCTTGCTTAATGATGGTTTCCCCTTTAGCAAAGCTAAGTATGGTAGTGGAATTTTCCACCATCTCTTTTTCAGCGGTTGTAAGTGCATCATAACAATCATTGGCGCTAACACTTTCAATTCCTAAGCTATTTCTGTTTTCTTGATATTTTAAGTCTAACATTAGTTATAAAATTAGATAAATAATTATGCAAAACTACACTTTTTTAGGTATAACATTACACCGAAAAGAATGTAATAATCCTTTGGTTTTTCGACTCTCATAAATAATCTAACTATTACTTTTGTAATAGTTTTTTTAATACAAATTTAATTTACAATAAAATGTCAGATTTAAAATTTAGGGTGAGAGCCCATAGCGAAAACCAAACCAAGACAATTGTAAAAGCAAGAGGATTCGAAATGGTAATTGATGAACCCTCTGATCTTGGAGGAACAAATGAAGGAGCAAATCCTGTTGAATATGAACTTGCAGCTTTTTGTGGTTGTATTAATGTTATGGCACATGTAGTAGCAGGTGAATTGGGATTTGAACTCAGAGGAGTAAAAATAAATATGGCGGGTAATTTAAATCCCGATCGACTATTTGGAAAATCTTTGGAAGAAAGAGCTGGTTATAAAGAAATTCAGGTAGAGTTGAAACCTGATTGCGATGCATCCCCTGAAGTTTTGAGCACATGGCTTAAAGCAATAGAAGACAGATGCCCTGTTTCAGACAATATTAGAAATGAAACTCCAATTAGTTTGACTATAAAAAGTTAATAGAATAAATAATTTGAGAGAAGGTGTCAGGGAATTTTTTTGACACCTTTTTTTTATTTGTTTATATTTTGAAAGAATCTTTTGGTCATTTATATTCAAATTTGATTTTCTTTTGGGAGAGTTCTCTAAGATTTATTGGAGAAATTTACAACAAGCAAAAAATGTTAAAATTTGTTTCTGAATTTTTTAAAAATAACAAATTAATGTATTAATTTTGAAAGTTATTAATTTAATTATTTAAAAATAAGAATAAGCGAAATTTCAAATATTAAATTGTTGTCAATTATTTAACAATACAGTAAAATGGGAAAAAAACATATAAGTCTTAATTTGAATATTAGAGGAGTCCACCAATCACCCACCCTTGAAATTAATGAATTAAGTAAAAAATTAAATAATAAAGGGAAGAGAATTTATCGTATGGGACTTGGTCAGTCTCCATTTCCTGTGCCTGCTCCGGTTGTTGAAGCTTTAAAAATGCATGCACATGAAAAAGATTATCTTCCAGTGAAAGGATTGGAAACATTACGTCAGGCTGTAGCTCATTTTCATCGTCAAAAAGATAATGTTGACATCAAACCGAATAATGTTCTTATAGGACCCGGGTCTAAAGAATTGATGTTTATATTGCTGTTGGTATATTATGGAGATGTAATATTGCCAACCCCATGCTGGGTATCTTATGCTCCACAAGCAAGAATTATTGGAAGAAACATTAAACTCATTCATACTTCTTATGAAAACAAATGGCGAATAACTCATAAACAACTTAATGATTTTCTGTTGAACGAAGATGACCAATATAAACCACGTTTGTTAGTTCTTAATTATCCATCAAATCCTGATGGAGGAACTTATTCACCAGATGAGCTTAAAAAAATAGCTAAGATTGCAAAAAAACATGAAATGATTATTCTTTCGGATGAAATTTATGGGCAATTGCATTATAAAGGAAAACATATTTCAATTGCAAGGTATTATCCCGAAGGGACAATTATTAGTTCAGGTTTGTCTAAATGGTGTGGTGCCGGTGGATGGCGTTTGGGAACATTTGCCTTTCCACCAGAATTTGATTGGTTGATAAATGCCATGACTGCTGTTGCTAGTGAAACCTTTACTTCTGTTAGTGCTCCAATACAATATGCAGCTGTAAGAGCATTTAGGGGTGGAATTTTAATTGATAGGTATCTGTTGCATGTGAGACGAATTCTTGAACACATAGGAAATCTTTGTACTAAAATATTACGTGAAGCAGGAATTCAAGTTCATTCTCCGGAGGGTGCATTTTATCTTTTTCTCGATTTTTCACCACTATCAGCGAACTTGAAAAATAAAGGTATTACTAATAGTAAAAAACTTTGTGAAACATTACTTCAGGATACTGGTGTAGCAATATTGCCGGGTGAAGCTTTTCAGCTTCCACCCGAAGAATTAACTGCTCGCTTGGCTTATGTGAATTTTGATGGTTCAAAAGCATTGTCAATGAGTGAAACAATTCCTCTTAATGAGAATCTTCCCGAAGATTTTGCTGAAAATTATTGTGTTTCTGTGGTT
>CAYLPA010000430.1:0-2362 GCA_964385385.1 uncultured Saprospiraceae bacterium
GCTTATCCTCTTTTCAGATTTCCCTACACAAAAATGGGCAGCTCCGGCAAAGTCAGTAATTTTAAATTAGCGACAATATATAAAAGAAGAAAAATGATAAGTATTCTGGAGAATATTTTTTATGATTCTGGTTTCGAGAGAAGTTCTGTGTGGGCATTTACAAAAAAAGGAGAACCTAAATACTGTTCTGTAACTGTTCCTCTATACCTGGGTTTGGGTGCCAGTGGAGGTACGTATCTGAATGATATTTTCTATCTTAATACTTTCAATGTTGCGGAATATATTAAAGCTCAGGAAAGCGGGAAAAATGCTATTGCTTTATCAATCAATATGTCTGAGAAAATGCAAATGGCAGCCTGGCTATACTGGCGCATTTATGAGACGAAATTTTATAAAAAGGATTTCAGCATCAGGTTTGGACAGGATATGGACAATTTATTAGGAAAATATCTCAAGTTCTTTGCACTGCTTGGTTTCCTGAAAGATGATGGTAAGCAGATAATTCTTTCAGACAGAGGCACGTACTGGCTGCACGCATTTGAAGATATATTCTCTATAGACTACATCAGCACACTCTGGGGTACCTCAAAACAAAATCCCTGGCCCGAGAAGGTGGTTCTATGATTCCTTATTATTTCAGGTATTGTCCAAAGGTAAATTTTTATCAATATCAGGAGGTAAAAATGAGTTTAAAAAGTGAAGTATCTCAGTTGCGAAGCAGGTATCCCGTATTAACAACAATAGTTATAACAATAATCTGTTTATGTTTATTAGGAGCTTTTTATGAATTTAGTAAAACAATAGGAAGAGATATTTATCTTCTAATTCATTAACAAGTTTCTCATTTTCTCAAGGGGGTTGAACAAAGTTTTTATAAATTTCACCATCACTCCGTAAATGAGAATAAAGCCTACTACTGAGTTACCTACCCAAATGCATACAGGAAAAAAAGTTGCAATCGGCTTTCGCCATCCTTTAGGTTAAGTGCACTAGCAAGAATATGTTTAGCAAAATAAAAATACAATGCAATATAAAAATTGACACCCTAAAGCCATTGAGTAATTTTTAGTAAATTCAGAACACCTGACCTCATAAAATGCAATTAAAAGGTAATGATATATATATCAATAATTTATCTCTTATTTCTATTTTTTCCCTTGCCAAAATTAAGATTTTTAAAAGAACCTGATTTTAAAAAAAAAGCATGGAGGATAAAATTATGCCGCAAATGTTATTACCTATTTTTCCTGATGAAATAAAATTGATAAATTCACTAATTGGTTTTGTTAAAAAAAATAATTATGTCTACTATTTTAATGGTCAGATGCCCATATTTCATCATCCCGAAGATGATCTTAATTCTTTCAAAATGTTTGTTAGTCAACTTTACGTTTGCGGTAATGCCACCCAGGCAGAAATTGTCAGGGCTTTTGGTATAAGTAATAGCAGCATAAAAAGATGGGTAAAGAAGTATAATGAAGGAGGTGCAGCTGCCTTTTTTACCAAGAACGTACATCGAACCCCAAGAGTTTTGACTCCTCAAAAAATTGCTGAAATTCAATCCTTACTTGATTCTCAGGAGGAAGTCTATGACATTTCTGAACAAACCGGAGTAAATAAAGATACAATTTTGAAAGCTATCTATCAAAAGAAGTTGCATAAGCCAAAAAAAAAGTAGAAGAGGAACTTCCTCGTACTAAAAGTCAGCGAAGTCAAGCTGATAGTAAGCAAGGTATGGGAGTCGGCTGCAGTCGTTCTGAAGAAAGAGTTTTAGCTTCAGTTGGTCAACTTGATGAAGCTGAAATTCGTTTTGAATCAAATCACGATGTACCTATGGGAGGTGTTCTTCTTGCTCTACCAGCTCTTTTGGCAAATGGTCTTCTCAAGCATTTAAAGAAATATTACTGTCTTCCGCGTGGTTATTATTCAATTCATCATCTCTTTTTAACTCTTGCGTTAATGGCTTTACTCCGTTTTAAATCTCCGGAGAATCTTCGAAATGTCGCTCCTGGAGAATTTGGAAAACTAATTGGTCTTGATAGAATACCCGAAGTAAAAACACTCAGAAGCAAATTAGAGATTTTATCTTATCAAAAACAAGCTTCCATCTGGAATGCTGATTTATCAAAAGACTGGATGGATGATAATCCCGAAGCAGCCGGTGTTTTGTATATTGATGGGCACATCAAAACTTATTACGGTAAACAAACGAAACTACCCCGTCGCTATGTTTCCCGGCAAAAATTATGCCTCCGAGGTATGTCTAACTATTGGATAAATGATTATCTTGGGTCTCCATTTTTCGTGATAAGTGAAGCAGTCAGTAAAGGGTTAATTTCAATTTTAGAGAGTGATATTGTTC
>CAYLPA010000431.1:0-2361 GCA_964385385.1 uncultured Saprospiraceae bacterium
TTTTTTTCTACGTTTTGTTTAAATGTTTAATAAACATTTGTAGTTTTTCTAAAAAACACATAATTCTTATTCCAACTTAAAAGCTTTTATTTCATTTCCAGCACGTCAAAATAATATTTAGCATATCTTTGCCCAATAAATTTTTAATTAAATGATTAGAGTAAGATTTGCCCCAAGCCCAACAGGTCCATTACATATTGGAGGAGTTAGAACAGCACTTTATAACTATTTGTTTGCAAAAAAAAATAAAGGAACTTTCATTCTAAGAATTGAGGATACCGACCAAACACGCTTCGTTGCAGGAGCTGAAAAATACATCATAGATTCTCTTAATTGGTGTGGAATTGAATTCGATGAAGGTGTTGGGAAAGGTGGTGAATATGAACCCTACCGTCAATCTGAAAGAAAAGCTATCTATAAAGAATATGCTGATAAACTTATTGAAGAAGGAAATGCTTACTATGCTTTTGATACTTCGGAAGAACTTCAAGAAATGAGAGAAAAACTTCAGGCTGAAAATTCTTCTTACCAGCAATATTGCTTTGCCAACAGATTAAAGATGAAAAATTCTTTGACTCTTCCCGAAAAAGAAGTTGAGAAATTACTAGAATCAGGAGAGCCTTTTGTTATTCGTTTTAAGATGCCCGAAAACAAAGAGATTAAAATTTTTGATATCGTCAGAGAAGTAGTAGTTGTAAATTCATCAACACTCGACGATAAAGTATTATTCAAATCCGATGGAATGCCAACCTATCATCTTGCAAGTATAGTTGATGACCATCTAATGAAAATTTCGCATGTGATTCGTGGTGAAGAATGGTTGCCATCTCTTCCTTTGCATGTTATGTTATATCGCGCCTTCGGTTGGGAAAAAGAAATGCCTTTATTTGTTCACATGCCTCTAACCTTAAAACCAGATGGAAAAGGAAAATTAAGCAAACGCGATGGCGACAGATTGGGATTTCCTGTTTTTCCTTTAAATTGGAAAGACCCAAAAACTGATGAAATTTTTAAAGGATATCGCGAAACAGGATACCTGCCCGATGCTTTTATTAATATTCTTGCTTTTCTCGGTTGGAATCCCGGAACAGAGCAGGAAATATTTTCTATGGACGAACTCATCAATGCTTTTTCACTTGAAAATATTGGGAAATCAGGTTCAAAATTCGACCCCGATAAAGCAAAATGGTTCAACCATCAATATATTAGCAATAAAAATAATGATGAATTAGTAGAAATATTTCTACCCGTTTTGAAAGAAAAAGGAATTGATGCTAATAAAGATTTTGTATCAAAAGTGTGTGGTCTGATAAAGGAAAGATTAAATTTAACTACTGATTTCTGGGAACAATCATATTTCTTTTTTGAAGCACCAACAGAATACGAGCAAAAGTTTGTTAAAAAAAGATGGAAAGAAAACACTCCCGCAATAATTTCTGAACTAAAAAGCATCCTCAGCAATATTGACGAATTTACAAACTCTAATATCAAAGAAATTGTTAGCTCATGGATTAATGAAAAAGAGCTGGGTTTTGGTGCTGTTTTAAATCCCTTTCGTCTTTGCATTGTTGGAGCATCGAAAGGTCCTGAGCTTTTTGATATAATTGAATTGATTGGAAAAGAAGAAACTATCCGTAGATTGGATAAGGGAATTTTGAATATAAAATAAATATCTTTTGCTGCCCGACTAGGACTCGAACCTAGACTATCCTGAACCAGAATCAGACGTGTTGCCAATTACACCATCGGGCAATAATTTTGCAAATATATAAAAATTGTTTATCCGATAAATTCTTTGTGAAAAAAATTTTATTTATTTTTTTTTATTTAAAACTTCTTGTTTTTCGACCACGAATCTTTCAATGTTACAGTCCGATTAAAAACAAGTTTTGTTTCTGTTGAATCTTCGTCAACACAAAAATATCCCTGTCTTTCAAACTGAAATTTCTCATCAGGTTTAGCTGTTTGCAAACAAGGTTCGGTTTTAGCAGTAATTACTACTAAAGAATCAGGATTTAGATTTGATTTATAATCTTTTCCTTCTTCGGCATCATCAGGATTTTCATTAACAAACAATCTGTCGTAAAGTCTGATTTCGGTATCTATTGATTTTTCGACAGAAACCCAATGAAGAGTTCCTTTAACTTTTCTTCCATCGGGAGATTGCCCACCACGCGAAGCGGGGTCATAAGTACAATGAATCTCTGTAATTTCTCCTTTTTCGTCTTTAATTACATCATTACATTTAACAAAATAAGCATACCTAAGACGCACTTCTCTGCCCTGAGTTAAGCGGAAAAATTTTCGTGGAGCATCTTCCATAAAATCTTCTCTTTCAATAAAAATTTCTTTAGAGAAATA
>CAYLPA010000432.1:0-2357 GCA_964385385.1 uncultured Saprospiraceae bacterium
ACAAATGAAATACTTGAAATCGTAAGTGGTTCTGAAGCGCTAAAAGGATAGTTTTAATTATTATTGTTTAATTTTTTTTATTATATTTGTTGTTCATTATGAATTATCTATAATGTATATAATTAATTCAAGTTTTTAAATATTAAATAAAAAAGGGAGGATTTCATTATGAAAAAAGTTTTTTCTTTATTTTTAATTCTTGCTATAATTTTGATTTTTATTGTTCCAAAGGAGTTTTTTGCTCAATTAAGTAATGCTACCTATTCTTTTATATCAACACCCAGTCCAAATAATGGTACTATTTGGGATATGTGGGGTGATAATGGGAAGGTTTTTGCCTTAACCAATGATGAAAGGATAGCCTATTACAATGGCTCATCATGGGTTAATGTAGTTTTACCAGCATCATTTAACACAATTTCTTATTCAATTGATGGGCAAAATATAAACAATGTTTTGGTTTGTGGTAAAGACGGATATCTATGCAGATACAATGGTAATACTTGGAGTCAAATAAGTTTTCCAGGTACACCTCATTTGAGAGATGTTAATTTTTTAGGATCAGTAGCTTATATAGTTGGTTGTAATAAGATATTTTATTTATACGATGGTTCTAGCTTTACAAACCTAACACCATCTACAACAGAGATTCCTGAAGATATTGATTTTTTATATGTTTATTCAATTTCAAGTACTGAAATTTGGATTTTCGGATTAAGAATGAGTGATTATAAATATGTAATATATCTCTACGATGGTAGTAATTTTACTTTAAAATATACTTTTGCTTTAGACGATGCTTTAGGTAGGGTAATTTTTGCAGATAATAATAATCTTTATTTTATTTCGGGTAAATATGTTCTATCCAAATTTAATAAAACTACCAATATTATAACTCCAATATTTCCTTCTACAGAATATTGTTATGGAGCTTGGATGTTTGATGTAGATGATATTTTCGCTTCTCGCGGAAATCCAATAACGGGTTCTAAGGAGCTCTATCACTATGATGGTGTTTCTTGGGATAAAATTTCATCTACTATAAGGCCAGAGGTTTTTTGGGGATTTAGTAGCAGTAAAAAATTATATGCTACTGATCATATTAATTTTTACGAAATTATTGAAACTACTGGCATTACTGCCTTAGAAAATGAGGGTAAAGTTTCTATTTACCCAAACCCAACAATAAACAATGTAGTTCTGGAATTGGATTATAAAGGTAAAGTTGGCATTCAAATATTTGATATTACCGGAAAAATAGTAAGGGATAGCCAGTTCTTGAACAATGGTGAAAATAAAATTAATTTGAATATTTCTGATTTAATGCCTGGTATGTATATGGTGGTTATATCAGATGAATCTGGACAAAAAATTGTCAAAAAAATTGTAAAGTATAAAGAGTTTTAATAATTACAAACAAAGTCTAATTTTAATCAAATTTCACCATGTCTATTAATTAATTTTATACTTTATCTTTTGTATTTTTTTCTCAAGTTTGTTATACCAATCTTCACCGTAATTGCGAATTAATGGTTCTTTAAGGAATTTATATAATTGAATGTTCTGTTTTTTGCCTTTCTTTAAAGCACAATCACATATTTCCCATTTATGATAATTTATTGCATCAAAATCTTTAATTTTTGAAATCCTTATTGGGTAAAGATGACAGGAAATTGGTTTTTTAAAATCAATTTTTTTCTCATTATATGCCTTCTCAATTGCACATTTAGCAATTCCATTTTCAAAAAAAGTAAAGGCACATTCTTTGTTATCAATTAGAGGGGTTACATAATTACCATCTTCATCATAATCAAAAACACCAATTCTTTCGATTACTAAAATTCCTTCATTTTGCATATAATTCTTAATCTCGTCAATATTATCTTCGAGAATGGAAATTTCATTTGATTCTAAGGGTGCTCCTGCATTTCCTTCTACGCAGCATGTTCCAAAGCATTTTTTTAGATTACACTCAAAACGAACACTAATGACTTCCTCAGATATTATTGTGTTTTCAATTACTATCATTTTGCAAAAATAATCAGTATTTCTATTGAATATAGATTTCCTCCAAATTATTATTATTAAATTTTGTTATTTTGCTGAATAAATATGAAAAAAAATATCAATAATTTTATAAAAAATAATAAATATGAATCAAGCTAATTATAAATGTCCCAAATGCGGATGCACAAATTATGAAAGCAGTGAAATTCGCACAACAGGAAGTTTTGCAATGAAATTGTTTAACATTCAAAACAAAAAATTTACAACGATAACTTGTAAACAATGTAAATATACTGAGTTATATGCTGCTTCAAGCAATCAACTGGGAAATATATTGGACTTCTTTACAA
>CAYLPA010000433.1:0-2312 GCA_964385385.1 uncultured Saprospiraceae bacterium
GTTATTACTGGCGAAAAGGAAGATAAAAACACTCAAAACACTAAAGTTGGTACATTTGAATTGCCTATTGAAAAGGTCAAAGCACTACCGGCATTTATGGGAGAAGTTGACGTATTAAAAACTATTCAATTAGCTCCAGGAGTTCAATCAGCCGGTGAAGGAAACACAGGATTTTATATCAGAGGGGGAGGCCCCGACCAAAATCTCATTCTTTTAGACGAAGCTGTTGTGTATAACGCATCTCATCTTTTTGGATTTTTCTCAGTATTTAATGCCGATGCTTTGAAAAATGTTGAATTGACAAAAGCAGGAATGCCTGCGAATTATGGAGGCAGACTTGCATCGGTTTTGGATATTTCAATGAAAGAAGGAAACAACAAAAAATATAAAGTCAATGGAGGAATTGGACTTATAGCCTCACGTCTTACTATTGAAGGACCTATCAAAAAAGATACTTGCTCGTTTATTATTTCCGGTAGAAGAACTTATGTTGATATTATGATGAAACCATTTATGAACGAATCTTCTTCATTTAGCGGCTCGGGATATTATTTCTATGATTTGAACACAAAAATAAACTACATTTTTTCTGATAAAGACAGAGTGTTTTTAAGTGGATATTTCGGCAGGGATGTCTTTACTATAAAAAGTGCCGAATCATCTTTTGATAATTCTATTTCGTGGGGAAATGCAACAGTTTCTTTCCGCTGGAATCATCTCTACAACGATAAACTTTTTTCAAATACTTCAATTATTTACAATGATTACCAATTTAGTTCTTCAAGTTTTCAAAACCAATATGAAATGGAACTCAAATCCGGAATAAGAGATTGGAATGCAAAAATTGATTACACTTATCTGCTTTCAACTAAACATAATATAAAATTTGGTGCTAATTATATTCACCATACTTTTTCTCCAAACAATGCAACTTCTCAAGTCTCTGATGTTGATTTGGACCTCGGACAAGAAGTAAAATTATATTCCCACGACGCTGCTGCATACATTAGTGATGATTTTGAATTAACAGAAAGAATAAAATTCAATGCAGGACTTCGATATACATATTTTCAACAAATCGGACCCTTTGACAGATTTATTAAAAATGAAAGAGGTGAAACAATTGACACCATTCATTTTGATAAAAACGAAAATGTTAAAACTTATAACCATTTAGAACCAAGATTTTCTTTAAGATTTAAGGTTAATGAATTGTCGTCGATAAAATTGTCCTATACTCAGAATTATCAATATATTCACTTAGCATCAGTCTCTTCTGTTTCATTGCCTACAGATATTTGGGTGCCGAGTTCATCTCTTGTAAAACCGCAATTTGGTACTCAATATTCTTTAGGATATTATAGAAATTTCAAGCAAAATATTTATGAATCTTATATCGAAATTTATTACAAAGAACTGAAAAACCAAATTGAATATAAAGAAGGAGCTTTACCCGAAGATAATATTAATAACAATACTGATAATAATTTTACTTTTGGTGAAGGCGAATCTTATGGAGGGGAATTATTTTTCAAAAAAAGAAAAGGGAAATTAACTGGTTGGATTGGCTATACTCTTTCATGGACAACAAGACAGTTTCCTGAAATTAATCAGGGGAAAGAATTTTTTGCAAAGTACGACAGACGCCATGATGTTTCTATTGTTGTAAGTTATGATTTTAACAAAAGATTGTCATGTTCAGCTATATGGGTTTATGCTACCGGAAATGCTATGACTTTGCCGATTTCTCGTTATGTTATCGAAGGAAATATTATTAATGAATATAGTGAAAAAAACACTTTTAGAATGCCGGCATATCATCGGATGGATTTATCTTTAACTTATCAACTTAAAAAAAGAAAAAGATATGAATCTAATATAAATCTATCAATTTATAATGTTTACAATCGCTATAATCCATATTATATTTATTTTGAAACTACCGGAAATATCAATGATTATGATTTGGAAATTCAAGCTAAACAAGTTTCTCTTTTTCCTATTATTCCTTCAATAAGTTGGAACTTTAAATTTTAAAATTATGATGTTTAAAAATATAAAACAAATTATAAAACAATTTTTGCCTTTAATGGTGATTATTATGACAGTTTTTTTTATGTCTTGTGAAAAAGATATAACAATTGACCTTCCCGAATCGGAAGAGAAAATTGTTGTAGAAGGCTGGATAGAACAAGGGGAATATGCTAAAATAATTTTAACAAAAAATTCACCTTATTTTTCCGTTGTTGATTCTATTGCTCTCTCAAAATTAATTATCACTGATGCAAAAGTAACTGTCAGCGATGGGCAAA
>CAYLPA010000434.1:0-2300 GCA_964385385.1 uncultured Saprospiraceae bacterium
GCAAGTATTTCTCCATCTTCAGCAATTTTTACATCTACATTTTTAACGATAGGACCAACAGTACCGAAATTCATTCCATTTTTTTCAAAACTATTAACTGCTAAAACAGGAGAAGTTTCTGTCAGACCATATCCTTCGAGGATAAATAAATTTGCAGCCCAGAAAGTTCTTGCAAGTCGTGATTGTAATGCTGCACCACCTGAAACAATTATTTCTAAATTTCCACCCAAAGCTTCACGCCATTTTGAGAATACAAGTTTATTTGCAATTTTTAGTTGAAATTCATAAAACCATCCGTTAGCTTTGTCTAATTCATATTTTAAACCTAGATCTACTGCCCAGAAGAAAATTATTTTCTTAAAGCCTTTTAAATTTCCTCCTTTAGAAATAATTTTATCATATACTTTTTCTAATAATCGTGGAACAGAACCCATAATATTAGGTTTTATTTCTTTGATATTATCAACGATTGTTCCAAGACTTTCAGCATAATATATTGAAATTCCACGATATTGAAATAAATAATTCAACATTCTTTCATAAACATGTGAAAGTGGCAAATAGCTAATTGCTTTTCCTTCTTGTCCAACTGTACATACATGCTGACAAGCCAGGAAATTACTTATTATGTTATTATGACTTAGCATAACTCCCTTAGGATTTCCTGTTGTTCCAGATGTGTAAATTAGGGTAAAAAGGTCGTCAGTTTTTATTGAAGATTTAATTTCTTCAAGTTTTGTAGGATTTGGATTGGCTTTTCCTAAATCTATAAGTTCACTAAGATGTTTTAAATTGTTTAGATTTTTAAAAGTATAAATATCTCTTAAAGAAGGTATGTTTGGGATTACATTCTCGATTTTTCTGTAAAGTTCTATACCTGCAACAAAAACATAAATAACTTCACCATGATTTAGGATATATTCATAATCGGATTCGCTGATTGTCGGATAAATTGGAACATGAACAGCCCCAACTTGCTGAATTGCCATATCCAGAAAATTCCATTCTGGACGATTGTTTGTGATTGTAGCAATCTTATCACCTTTATTGACGCCAAGTTTTAATAAACCATAGCTAATATTATTTACAATATCAATATACTCGTGAATATTGTATTTTTTCCATTTACCGTCTTCTTTACCAACTAATACATCATCTTTGGGGTCAAATTTTTCAACAAAGTAAGGCAATAGATCAAAAATCCTAGAAACTTTCATAAGAATATTTGTTTATTAATAATTGTTTGCATTAACGAGATTACAATTATAAGAAAAAAATATTAAATCTAAATATATTTGTATTAAAATATTTATGTTGTTTTGTTAAAACAAACTGCATTTGCCTGTGCTGTTGGCATAAGCAAAAGGTCATTTATGTTTGCATGCTTTGGAAGAGTGGTAGTATAATAAATCACTTCTGCAACATCTTCTGGTCTTAATGGTTCAAAACCTTTATAAACTTTGTCAGCTTTATTTTTATCACCTTTAAATCTAACAATAGAGAACTCAGTTTCAACCGCACCGGGGGATATTTGAGTTACTTTAATACCGTGTTCTACTAAATCTATTCGCATTGCTTTTGTTATTGAATCAACTGCATATTTGGTGGAGCAATAAACATTTCCTTTAGGATAAGTTTCTTTTCCTGCAATGGAGCCAATGTTGATAATATGACCGAAACCGTTTTCAATCATAATCGGCATTATGTTTCTCGAAACGTAGAGTAAACCTTTTATATTTGTGTCAATCATGCGTTCCCAATCTTCGTAAATACCATCCTGAATTTGATTTAATCCAACAGATAAACCGGCATTGTTTAGCAGAATATCAATTTCTCTCCAGTCAGCATTTAGTGAGCTTATTGCTTTTTCAACAGCTTCCTTTTCTCTGACATCAAAGTTTAAAGTTAGAATTTCAACATCAAATTTTTGTGTTAATTCTTTCTGTAATTCTTCTAATCTTTCTTTTCTTCTTCCTGTAATAATTAGATTGTAATTATTTTCTGCAAACTTCCGAGCACAGGCTTTTCCTATTCCTGATGTTGCTCCTGTAATTAGTGCGATTTTTTTCATTTTATCTGATTTCGTTTTCTGGTTTATATGTAAATGTGTACTGACAAATTTGCCAAAGATTTAGCTTAATGAAAAGCTATGATTTATAAAACCCAAAATTATAAATTATTCTATAGATTGAATATATTACGGAATAAAAAGGCTAAATTTTATTTTGATTCTTCATTAAACCTACGAGGGTATAAACAATAAACTCGACCCAACGTCATTGCGAGTGCCTGTGCTGAGC
>CAYLPA010000435.1:0-2276 GCA_964385385.1 uncultured Saprospiraceae bacterium
GGAATATTAAGAGTAAAACTATAAGCTAATCTTGCTCCTCCGGGAGATAATCCATAGCCCGATTCCGGCACACCGTCATCATAAGCATAATAATTGTAAAATTTTTGATAAAACCTGATAGTATCATTATTATAAATTACACTATTTTGAGGGTCTATTATACTTAGCACTTCAAAAGCAGGATTACTATTTGCGGGGACATTTGCATTATAAACATAATTTAGAATCTTTACAAAAGTTGAATCGGAAAGTCCGGGCATATTTCCATTGGCAGTAATCAAAGGAGTATATGGAGGAGTGGTTTGTGAAAGATCAGTAATCTTAAAAATATGAGCAACATTTTTCTCTATTTTGCTCAGATTTCTATATGAAGTTTTTACAGTATCTTTCATTTCATTCACCGAATCAGCAATAAATTGCCTCCATGGCATAGATTCATAATTTTTCAATAAGGAAGTTATTTTTTTTGTTATTGCAACATCGTTAATAGCAATGGAATCTTTATTCCTGTTAAGGTCAAGATATACAAAGTCAATATTCCAGTGGTCAACATTACTTGCCCAACTTGGGATATTATTATTAGCTAAACTTGCATAATTTTTAAATCGAAATTGAAATTCGTTAGTAAAGAAATTTGTGTCAATAATCGGAATCATTACTGATTTAAAATAAGTATTATTAGTATCATAAAAATCCGATAGTTTAGAACCTGTAGAGCTCCAAATCCATCGCCATTCATTATAAATTGGAGAATAAAATTCCACAACAAGCGAATCTTCATCGTTTGGATGATTGCCAATTCCTTGCGGCTGAAAATAAAAACTAAAATAAATTGAATCGGCAGGAGTTAATTTAGTTGGTGCTAATGCAAAAGATGAATCTAATCTGATAGGTTGAGAAGTTAAAAAATCAGCTACAAAAGGAAAAGCACCGGCATTACTATAAATTCCTCCGGTATCATTAATAGCATCAAGAGTTGCAACTCCAATAGTTGGAGGGTCAACAGGATAATCGGAATTAATAAAAGCGTAATTGTCAATCCAAAGAGTGTCGACAGGATAAATACTTTGATAAGAAAAATCATCAATAAAAGGTAAGTGTTGAACAACAATAGGATTAGTTGTTTGTTCAATAGAATTATTATTATTTTTATTCTGCTTTATAATAACAGGATTAACAGCCAAACCGGTAATTACTTCCTGCCCTGAAGTGAGCAAAGAAATTGATATTAAAAAGGCTATTATGAAAAGTGTCTTTTTCATTTTACATTTTTTTCTGAATTACACAAAAAACATTAATGTTTAATTTTATATTTCTTCGTTTTCATCTTGAATAATACTATCTCTTTCGTATTTTTTTAAGTATTTTTTGAAGTCAAAATTCTTTTCCGAACGATACCAAAGGTTAACAGATTGTCCAAGTTTAATAATTTTCATTTTTGATGCCCTTGGTTGCTGTTTATAAACTCTGGCAAATGCAGTATCATTACCATCTTCAAAAATCTCTGACCCAAGGTTCAAAGAATAAGAATGAAGAATTCTCAAAGCTTCATTACGTGTTTTCCCTATTAATAATGGAACGATAATTCTTTCTTTAATTAAGCCCTCCCCTAACACAAGGTCAATTTTAGAACCTTTTTCAATTTTTGTTCCTCCTTCAATATTTTCACCTTTATATTTTTGTTCTAAAACAGCATTTTTTGCAATGTCGGGAACATATTCCAGAGAAGCTACTTCAAGTCCATGAATTTCAAGAATTGCTTTAGCATGACGCAATGTTAGGTCAACAAGATTTGGCATAGCAACCTGCTCAGGCAACATAGCAACAACTGTCAAATAAATTTTCCTGCCTTCTTTTACTTGCGAGCCTGCAAAAGGGTCCTGCTGAATAATTGTTCCTTTTTCTTTTTGAAAATCATAAATTGAATCAATTACTACAAATTCAAAATCTTTATTCAAATCATTATCTTTCAATTCTTCTAAATATAGACCTGTGTAATCAGGCACTTCAATTGATTGTCCATGCAGAGTAAAAACATTCAAGCCTTTGAGAACAACAAATAAGATTATCACACTTAGAACTACTATTATTCCTAAGTTTATTAAAAATTTCTTACTTTTTAAAATTCTAAAAAAATCCATTCCTTATTAATTAATATGATAAACACACAAAGTTTTTAATTATTGTAATTTTTAGCAAATATATAAATTATCTGTGGTTAATTAAGGGGACTTCTAATAATTACTTCGCATCAAGATTTTCAGAGTTTTTCATAG
>CAYLPA010000436.1:0-2275 GCA_964385385.1 uncultured Saprospiraceae bacterium
TTATACAACAGGTTTCTTCGGTGACACAGCAGATTTTGACCCGGGAGCCGGAACTACCAATTTAACTTCTGTTGCTTATGATGATATTTTTATTCAAAAATTAAGTCAATGCAATGTAGATGTTAGCTTAACTATAACCGACCCAACTATCACAGCTAATGCAAGCGGAGCATCATACCAATGGTTAGATTGTAATAATAACTTTGCGGCAATTACAGGAGAAACAGCACAAAGCTTCACTGCAACAGCTAATGGAAACTATGCAGTTGAAATAACTCAAAATTCCTGCATAGACACTTCTGTGTGTGTTCAAATTTCTACAGTTGGAATTAACACTTCGACTCCGCTCAGCGTCCATGGTATTAAAGTTTATCCAAATCCAACAACAGGAAAAATTATTATAGAAGGTCAGGGAATTGAAACTATTGAAATAATTAATCCAATAGGTCAAACAATAAAACAATACACGCCTAATAATAAATCAATATTAATTGACATAAGCTCACAAACAAAAGGTCTTTATTTTTTGAGAATAACAACAAACAATGGAGTTGTGATTGATAAAGTGTTGCTTGAATAATTGCAATTATCTATCAGTGATGAGATTATCATCTTACTCAAAATCCGGATATAACAAATATTTTTTTCTAATCTTTTTAAATTTAATCAAATCGGGCTGCCAGCTTTTTCGGATTTCTTCTTCGCTGAGACCATTTAATATTTGTTTTCTTAGTGTTGAATTGCCAGCAAGTTTATCAAAAAAATTATTGAAAAAATCAGGTCTGTCTTTTAATTCTTTATAAGTTTCTATCAGCCAAAAAAGATAAATCTTTTTGTAATTCGGGAAATATCCATCCGAAAATTCGGTAAGGTCAAAGCCCGTGCATAATTTCCCTTGAAGTTTTGGATTTGCACTAACTCCCGAAATACTGCGTGGTTTAAACTTATAATCTCCAATTAATAAATCGGGATGTCCGAACATTTGAAATGGTTTATCTGTTCCCCTGCCTACGCTAACAATTGTCCCTTCAAACAAACACAAAGAAGGATATAAATATATAGCACTCATCGTTGACAAATTAGGAGATGGTTTTACGGGAAGTTTGTAAAGCATTTTGTGATTATAGTTTTCTACCGGCACAACTTTGAGTTTGCATTGCACTTTTCCGGCAAGCCATTTTTCACCGTTTATCATTTGAGCATATTCTCCAATTGTTAATCCATGAACAAGTGGCACAGGGTGCATCCCTACAAAAGATTTGTATTTCATGTCAAGCACAGGACCGTCAACATAAAAACCATTGGGATTGGGTCGGTCAAGAACAATAAGTTCAATATTGTTTTCAGCACAAGCTTCCATAACATAATGTAAAGTAGAAATATATGTATAGAAGCGAGCCCCTACATCTTGTATGTCAAAAATAATAACTTGAATTTCTTTTAAATCCGAAGCTCTGGGCTTACGATTCCTTCCGTAGAGAGAAAATATCGGCAAACCGGTTTTCAAATCAACATTATCGTTCACATACTCTCCGGCTCCTGCTTTTCCTCTGAAGCCATGTTCGGGACAAAATATTTTTATAAGTCTCATGCCCGAGTTAAATAAAGTGTCAACAAGGTGAGTGTTTCCAAGTTTTGAAGTTTGATTTGCAACAACAGCAATGTATTTATCTTTTAATAAAGGAAAATAGAGAGCAGTTCTTTCAGCACCAACTTTAATATCTTTTTGATTAGGAGTAATAATAAAATCTTGATTGTTTTGAGCAAAAAGCTGTAAAGTCAAGTATATTGAAAATAATAGTAAAGTGTATTTTTTCATTTGTTGGTAATTTTTTTAATATTTTTGCAATATACAAAATTAAGAATTTGAATTTAGAATTATTCATAGCAAAGCGAATTCTTTCAAAAAATGAAGGAAATTTTTCACGTCCCATCGTGAAAATTGCAATCATCAGCATTGCTCTGGGCTTAGCTACAATGATTGTTTCAGTTGCAATAGTTACAGGATTTCAATCTGAAATTCGTGACAAAATTATCGGTTTTGGTTCGCATATTCAAATCAGCAATTATGATTTAAACTCTTCTTTCGAATCTACTCCCATTGAAAAGAATCAGGATTTTTATCCTTCGATAGAAAATACTGAAGGCATTCGACATATTCAAGTTTTTGCAAATAAAGCAGGAATAATTAAAACCGATGAACAAATTGAAGGTGTTGTTCTGAAAGGCGTTGGAAGTGATTACGACTGGTCGTTTTTTAGTGATAAAATTATTG
>CAYLPA010000437.1:0-2274 GCA_964385385.1 uncultured Saprospiraceae bacterium
AAAAAAAATATTTGCATACTTATATTTTTTATTATATCTTTGAACAATTAACAAAATAATTTTTTCTAAAAAACAGTGTTTCATAAGCTATAATTGCTAATTATAAACACTTTGTAATAAGCAATTACTCTATATAGCAATTTGTAATACGCTCAAATAATTTAAGTACTAAAGCTGTATGAAAAAAGTATTTATAACTTTAGTAATATCATTTTTAATTTTAAAATCAGTAGATGCTACTCATTTTGCTGGTGGTGATCTTACTTACACTTATGTTGGAGGTAATGACTATTTAATAACTTTTACTTTCTATCGTGATTGTAGTGGAATTAGTGAACCATCATCTTGCCTTATACATTTTGAGTCATCAAGCAATCCATTGCATAATTTCAATACTTATTTGCCAAAAAAAGCTTTACCTAATGGTACTGAAATTACTAATTCCTGCAATTCATCACCTTCAATTTGCTCTGGTGGTACAGGCTATGGTGTTATTGAATGGATTTATCAAGCCCAAGTTACATTACCACCTTCTTCATGTTGGAAGATTTGGTATCAAATGTGTTGCAGAAATGCATCCAGCACTATTCTAAACTCAAATTCTAAAAGTGCATATATTGAAGCTACTATGAATAATTTATTGGCACCTTATAATAATTCTCCTGTGCTAACAAATAAACCTATCAGTATCATCTATACAAATCAATCATTTACTTATAATCAAGGAGCATTTGACTTAGATGAAGATTCTTTATCCTACGAATTTATTGCTCCAAAAGTATCTTCTACAGAAAATGTTATTTATATAAATCCATACTCTTACACTCAGCCAATTTTTTCGAATCCTCCCATAAATATTGACCATGTTTCTGGAGATATATCTATGACACCCACTATGAACATAGTTTCACCTTTAGCAGTTTTAATTAAAGAATGGAGAATTATTAATGGCGTACCTACAGTTATTGGAACCATCACAAGAGATATGCAAGTAAATGTTTTATCATCAAATAATTCTACACCAGTTTTAAGTGGTATTGACCTTCAGCAAACTCATATTTATGACCCCAATGATACAATCTATTATATTGAGGTTTGTGCAGAGACAACTCTCACTTTTGATATCAACGCTTATGACCCCGATACATTTAATCCAAACAATGTTGGGCAGCCTGAAAAAATAAACATAATTCTTAATCAAGGTATTCCCGGTTCATATTTTAATATTTACAACAATAATGGAAACAATGTTCCTTTTGCAAATTTTTATTGGGAAATAACAAATTCAGATATTAGCAATATTCCTTATTGTTTTACTGTAACTGTTAGAGATGAAGCGTGCCCTTATGGCGCTTATCAAACCTATTCATATTGCATTTTGGTTAAAGGTATAGATATAGATATTGGTAATGATACCTTGCTTTGTCAGGGTGATACATTAACGCTTTTTCCTCAATTTTCAGAATCAAATATAAATAATTATGTTTGGACTATAAATAATGTTTATACAGGAGTTCCAACATCGTCTTCGATTTTTCAAATTGATGCAAGTACATTTTCTCCCGGCTTTTACAGCATAGGTGTTACCGCAACTGATACTAATGAGACTAATGCTTGCCCCGGTATCGATAATATTTTTGTTACTGTTGTTTACCAACCCGATGTTGATTTAGGAAATGACACAATTATTTATTCTGGAAATAGTATAATGCTTGATGCTGGCAAAGGATATTTATATAATTGGAATATTGGAGCTTTAACTCAAACTATAAATGTTAAACCACCCGGAGGCATTTATTATGTTACCGTTGATGGTGGATATGGAACTCGTTGTACTGATTCCGACACAATAAGAGTTGATTTCCTCAGTAGCAGTAGCCAAAATGATTTTTTGAATGATGTGCAAATAAATTTATTTCCTAATCCAACAATTGACGAAATCAATATTTCAATTGATGGTTTATATAGCGAAGCTAATTTGCTAATATTTAACAATCAAGGTCAAATTGTTTTTGAAAAGAATATAAATAAAAATTCTCAGGGAAAACATCTTATAGAACTCTCATCTCTTGATTTATCAAAAGGATTTTATTCTTTAAAAATTATTGGGAACTCTATCAATTGGTCAAAGAAATTTGTAGTATATTAATTTCCTGCAATTAAATATTCATAATTTCTTACTTTCTTTCTTTTCTTTAAATCACTCTATTTTAATACTTTTTTAAATAATTTGTTAATAACTTTATCAGTTTCTTAATAAAAAGGTGAAAATTG
>CAYLPA010000438.1:0-2265 GCA_964385385.1 uncultured Saprospiraceae bacterium
TTATGGGCATGAAAAAATTAAATTGAAAGTTATTAAACAAAATAGGAGGTCTAAATGAGTAATCAAAAATTGAATGAAAATGAAATCAATTCAAGTGATGTGAATGGTCAAAAAAGTGAAAAACAATTTTTACCATACGGGGGTAAACCATTTTCAAAAAAAACAGGAATTAAAAATTTCGATGCAATTATTGAGGATGGTTTTCTTATTTCAGTAAAAAGTATATGGCAAAATTCCATAAAGAATTATAAAAAAATATTTTGGAAGACAACATTATTTGGTATTTTGATTGGCATTTTTCAATTAATTCCTTTGGCTATTGTAGCAATATGTAATGAGAACAATATCGGAAGTGCTGGTCCAAATCGTTATTATCGAAGTATGTCAGGTTTAAATATTTTCTTTGTATATTATCTTAGTAATCTCGCAATAATGCCTGTGTATATAAAATCCTTATATGGTAAAATATTAAAGATTTTAGATGAAGAACGATTTTTAAATATTAAGTTAAAATATTTAAAGATGGTGGGTTTAATTTCTATAGTTAGTGTTATTAATTTATTTTTAATGGTTCTATTGCTGAGTAGCATTGTGGACATAAATGGAATTATTCGATATGGAGATTTAGGAGTGATTAATATAAATTTTATAAACTTGATAATTTTCGGAGTTTTGTTAATATATTTTTATGTTTCTTATTCTTTTTCTATTCCATTAATAATAGAATATGATTATACAATTTTTGAATCAATGCAAATTAGTAGAAAAATTGTAACTAGAAATTTCAGTTCTGTTTTATTTAACTTTATAATTTATTTCTTAATTCTGTTCATACCTTCGATTGTTTTTCGTTTCAGTCCAATTTTAACTTTTCTCGCTGTAATTTTAATTATTCCATTAGGATTATTGTATTTTTTTAATCTATATTTGGTAATTTTTAAAAAGGAAAACGAAATTATTGAAAATAAATTATAATTTTTTTTCATCATAGTATAATCTATAATTTGCAGGAGGTAAAATGTTTAAATTAAGGTATTGGTGTCATAATTCAAAATCTCTAATTTTAGCAATAATTCCCATTATTATACTTTGTGGTTGTAGCATTGATAAAAATGATATAACAAAGTATGCTGATATGGGAAACGAAAATAAGCTTATCCAATTTATAGATAAAAATAAGAATAATAAAGAAAAATATGATCTTATCCTGTTTGGAATTAATGAAATTATTACAAAAGATTTGGTAAATTGTAAAAAATTTATTGAAAATTCTTATTTTGAAAATTTTGTAGATAATGAACTTGAACTAAAAGTGCTTAATATCTATAATAGCAATAAATTAACATTCTTAGATTGGGACAATATTTTATTTAAATATTATAAGGCAAACAACATAATTCTTAATGACCAAATATTAATAATGTTAAATAATTTTAATGATGATAACATTGAAGAAATTTATGAGTTCTCTATAAAAATATTTTTGAAAGATATTCAAAATGCAAATATTTTTGAGTTAAAAAATAGACTTCCTGAGTTAACTAATAAACTAAACAAATTATCTCTTATTAATATTAATGAAAATAACAAAGATAGAATTCAGCAATTAGATATTTCAATGATTAAATATAATGATAGTTTTTTAGAAATCACATCAATTGAAGAAAATCTGATAAAGACGAAAACCGAAATCGATACTTTAAAAAATAGACTAATTGAAGATGAAAAATACATTGAAGATAATGGAGAATATTTCTACTTATCTGCTTATATAGTTGCACAAACTTCATACACTGATTTCTCTTCAATTTTTAATGAATATGAAATTGCTCTAGAAAATTATGACTATTATTATGGAAGTATCCCATCTCAAAAACACGCAATTTTATTGACAATAGAAACCCAATTTTCTTCAAAAGGTCGGTTTTCTTTATATGCTAAAAAATTATATGAAGTACCAATACAAATTAAACAAGAATTTGGAGGCTTTACTCAAAACTGGACTGTCTATATGGAAGTATCAGAACAAACAATATCTACTATAAAAAATAAAAAAAATGATATTAATAAATACAAAAAATTATCAAATAAGAAAAGTAGAGAAAAAAAGAAATTAAATGAAGATTTTGTACTTAAAAAGGCAAAGATCGAAGCAATAAAAAGTAAAATTATTTCTCTATTAATTAATGATTGATGCCCATAACAAAAGTGCCCACAATAAGCAAGAAGAAAAGCAGGATGAATCGTGGCGCACTCCAAACATTA
>CAYLPA010000439.1:0-2260 GCA_964385385.1 uncultured Saprospiraceae bacterium
AAAGAAAGAAGTACTAAAGTTAATCCTGCAAAATATTTCGAGAATATTATTTGTAAATCAGAAATAGGTTTTGTTACAAGGAGTTCAATTGTTCCGCTTTTCTTTTCATCAGCAAACAAACGCATAGTGATCGCAGGGATTAGAAAAAGAAATACAATGGGAGCTAGAATAAACAATCCATCAATACTTGCATAACCATAATCCAATATATTGAAATCTATTGGAAACACCCAAAGAAACAAACTGGTAATCAACAGAAACACAATAATTACAATATAACCTATGAGTGAACTTAAGAAACTGTTAATTTCTTTTTTAAAAAGTGTGAACATAAAAAATTGTTTTCTTTTGGTGGACAAAATTAATCAAATTTTCTATCAAAGAATAAAACTGTATAGTTTTTTAAATTTATTGGGAAATTTCTAATTCAGGTGAACACTTCGGCAAAATATTATTTTGATGCAATGTATAACAAAGAATCTTAATCTTTCAATAAACAAACTTATTCCTTAACAAACTTCTCCCGAAATATAGCACCTGAGCGAGTAATTCCTTCCAAAATATATACTCCTTTTGATATCCCACTTACATTAAGTTTTGCTTTGGAAACATTTAATTGTTTTTGCATTATTTGCCTACCTTGAATATCGTAGATTTCTATTTTAGAAATTGGATTATTCCCATCTATGCTAATATTGAGATAATCTGAGACAGGATTTGGAAATATTTTAACTGCCAATAAAGGCATTTTGATAGTTTGGCTCCAAGTGCCAAGACCATTAGAATCTAATTTAACTATAAAAATATCCCGATTATTATTATGATTAATTGTATCATTTGCAGTTCCTATACATATACAGCCTCCATCTGATGTTGCTAAAATATTATATGCGTGATAATATTTATCACCTCCATAAAATCTTAACCATTTTGTGTTTAATTCTGAATCAAGTTTGCCAATCATTATTGATGAAGGCTTTCCAAGCCCTAAAAAAGGATTAGGCATACAAAAATCAACAATTGCCAAAAAGTAAATATTATCATTACTTATTGATAAAGAATTTTGATATGAGGGGTTTGCTAAGGAATTAAGTTTTCCAAAACCTTTCGATTTTATTATTTGTCCGCTTTCGTTAATCTTTGAAATAATAATTTCTGAAGAACTTGCCTTTCTTGTACAAATAATAAATACTGAATCATTTATCAGCTTAGGTGAAAAGTTATCATATAAATCGTCTGGGATATCAACTGTATCAATAATAATTATATTACTATCAACAATCAAAAATACACCTAAAGCAGTAGCTTGTGAAAAATGACTTATAAATGCATAGTATTTTTTGTCTTTTTCAACAACATCATAACAATTTCGCATAGAACTTACAGGATTATTCATAAATAAAGATATAAGTGAATCACCTGTATATGACACCATAAATAAAAAAATATTTATAATTGGTGGTGGTGATGAATATGTATTAGTTGAACCGGCAATTACAAAATTAGAATCAGAATTCATTATTACATTATATCTTGATATATATAAACTATCTGGCATAAAGAATTGTTTTTCAAAAATAAAATTCAAGGAGGTATCCATTTTTGTATATTTTAACGATGCTTTATTAAGTGTAGTTGAAAAATGTATTCTAAAAAGAACTAATTCATCTCCAATTCTAAAAACTCTTTGCGAAACAGAACCATAATCAAAAATTGTATCTTTAATAATAACTCCTTTCTTATCAATTTTAATAATATAACTATGGTAATTGTTTGTATTTTTTTTGCTGCCTGAGATAATATAAAAATTCGGAAATTCAATAATATCATTTATTCTTTCATCGTCAGGATTTGAATATATTGTATCAAATGTTGAATTTGAATAGGTTAATTGGGCAAACGATATTATAAAAACAAAAATTAAACTTTTTTTCATTATGTATTAATTTTAATAAGGTTTTAAATTTAAAATGAAACACCCAAAACTATTTTCTATCACACCATTTATATGTGTTAACAAATTAGTGTTTTAGTTATGGGTGTTTCATTATGAATAATTCTATTTAAAAATAAGCATATTTAATTGCAAACATAATAATTAATATCCTGGAGGAGTGCTAAAGCTACTTACATTGTCACGGTGAATACCATATGTTATTACTACTATATGTACCATATACCAATAGTCATCTTGATTTGGCATTGTGGTTTAATTGAAATAAACTGGTTGCTAAAATAGGGGTTTATGTATTGTTATAAA
>CAYLPA010000440.1:0-2251 GCA_964385385.1 uncultured Saprospiraceae bacterium
TTTTAAAAATATATTATTTTTGCATATCTTTTATAAACTATAAGCATGAATATCCAATAGCATTTCTCTTGAAAATTGAGAAATGCTATAATTTAAAATAAAACATAAACGTATGAAAAAAATTGCATTGCTATTTTTAGCATTATCTCTATCTATATTTGTTTCTTCACAAACAGTTGTATTTCATGAAAATTTTGAATTACCCTCACAAGCCGATAGCTTGACATCAACCTCTACAGGAACAAATGCATGGGGAATAAACACAACATTTCATGCCGGAGGTTTGAGGTCTGATTCCTGCATTGTTTCTCAGGGAGATACTACATATCTTACTACAAACGCATTTAGTACAAGCGGCAATGCTAATGTAATTCTTGAATTTGCTCATATTTGCAAAATTGAGTTTTTTGATGCAGCAGAAATATTTGTTTCAGCCAACAATGGAACAACATGGACAAAGCTAATAAGCACTCAATATTTAGGACTTGCAAATTTTGGAACAGCAGGAAACAAATTTACTTCAACTGCTTACACTGATTGGCAACCTGCAAATAATAATGCAACTCCAACAAATCTTTGGTGGAAACTTGAACAATTTGATGTCTCATCTTTAATCAGTAATTGCTCTCAAGCAAAAATAAGATTCGCTTTAACTGATCTTAATAGTTCAGGTTCTGCAGGTAACTATGGTTGGTTGCTCGACAATATTAAAGTTACTGCTGCAATTGACGAATTAGTTCCTCCTGTTATTACTTTGAATCCTCCAATACTTATTGATTCCGTTTTTCAATTTGGACCTTTCAATATTAATGCAACAATAACTGATGCTTCGGGAATTGATACAGCTATGTTAGTTTATACAAGAAATAATGGAAGCCCTGATACTGTTGGTATGATTAACAACACTGGAAGCTCATTTCTTGGTATAATTGATACTATACCTGCATTTAGTTTGCTTGACACAATTTGTTATCATGTTGTTGCTATAGATAGTTCTCTTGTAGCTAATGTTGCAATGGAACCATCAATAGGTTGTAATCAGTTTATTATTTACACATCACCCCCTCCTGCAAATTGTACTTCACCAATTACAAGCTTTCCATATTTACAATATTTTGATTCTATACCTGCATACTCAGGTAATCCATATTGTAGTACTACACATACATTGCCTGCTTTATCAGGCTGGACAAATGAATCAGGTGACCAAACAGATTGGTGTCCTTACTCAGGTAGCACTCCAAATAATCCCTATACCGGACCAAGCTCTGACCACACATCAGGAACTGGAAATTATATGTATGTTGAAGCAACAAGCTGTTATAATCATACTGCTTATTTAACCAGTGCTTGTGTTGATATTACAGGATTAGGAGCACCAACATTAGAATTCTATTATCATATGTACGGTTCAAATATGGGAGAATTACATATCGATATTTGGTATGGCAATCATTGGGTTAATGATATTATGACTCCTGTATCAGGTGATCAGGGAAATCAATGGCATAAAGCAGTTGTTAGCTTAATACCATACAAATCTGTTACAAAAATTAGATTCAGAGCTGTAGTTGGAAGTAGCTACAGGAGTGATATGGCAATAGATGACGTAAAAATATGGCAACCACCTGCAAATGATGCAGGAGTTTTAACAATTGACAAGCCTATTTCTCCTGCAATTACAGGTTCTCAATCTGTTAAAGCTACATTTAAAAATTTTGGTTCAGCAAATCTTACAAAAGTAAAAATTGGATGGAGTGTTGATGGAGTAATACAATCGGTTTATAATTGGTCGGGAATACTTACTCCCGGAACTATTGCCGATTCAGTACAAATTGGCACTTTCAATTTCCAAAGTGGAGCAAGTGTAATTAAAGCCTGGGCATTCAGCCCTAATGATTCTGTTGATGGATGGAATCCAAACGATACTGCTATGTCTTCAATAATAGCTTGCGTTGGAAATCTTCGTGGAACTTTTTCTATTGGTGGTTCCTCTCCCGATTTTGTAAGTTTTAGTGATGCACTTTTTGCTTTGAATTATTGTGGGATTGATAGCCATGTTGTTATTAATGTTTATCCGGGAACATATAATGAGCAACTATTAATTGATTCTATTCCGGGATTATCTGATTCATCTACTGTTACTTTCCAAGGAGCTTCAAATGACAGCACTGATGTTGTTCTGGAACACGCAGCAACAGGTACTGCAAATAATTATGTTGTACAATTAAATGGAGTTAAATATATAACA
>CAYLPA010000441.1:0-2249 GCA_964385385.1 uncultured Saprospiraceae bacterium
GCTTTATAATCTGTTATTTCAAGCTCGAAAAGAAAGGCATACCTGTCTCTTGTAGATAAAAAAATGGAATGGTCTTTAAATGATTCTTCGGGATTACTATATTTTCTGAAACATTCGTCTTTTTCATCATCGTCCATATAAAAAGTTTCTCCCTGCCAGTCGAGATGACATTTTATTCCAAAATGATTATTTGCTTCAAGAGCTAAAGCGCTGTTGCCATTGCCCGATTCAAGCAAACCTTGGGCTAATGTAATACTTGCAGGAATTTTGTATTCGAGCATTTTTCTCATGGCAATATCTTTATAGCTTGCTATATATTCTTTGGCAGTAATTTTTTTTGCAGGAGATTGTGCTAATAAAATTTGTGAAGCGAAAATTATTAAAATTATTGACAGAATATGTTTTTTAGGGAAATTGTTCATAGATATGAATTTTTAAACAAAAATATAATATTTATGGACTTAGGGGTTTTCTATTAAATTATTTTATTCACAATCTTATGTTATTAATGCGAATCAAGGATTAAGAATATTTTTGCCACAAAGACACTAAAACACAAAGTTTCACTAAGTTGCAATTTGTGTTTTTATATTTTCTTTGTGAATATTTTTGAGTCTTTGAGTCTTAGTGGCTATAAAAGAATGAGTTAGGAAACTCAACCCTTGATTCGCATTATTAAAGATAAAAGACTTTTGTTTTTACCATAATGATTTTTTATAATTTTACAGAAATCAAATTAAATCAAAATGCAGATTATTCATAAATATTTTCCTTTGTTAAATTCTTGTCAAATCGAAAGTTTTGAAATCTTAGATGATTTATACAAAGATTGGAATTCAAAAATTAATCTGATTTCCAGAAAAGATGTTGAGAATCTTTATGAAAGACACATTTTGCATTCTCTTGCAATTGCAAAATTTATCCATTTTAAAAGCGGAACAAGGGTTTTAGATGTTGGAACCGGAGGTGGTTTTCCGGGAATACCCTTGGCAATTTTGTTTCCTGATGTAGATTTTTATCTCATTGACTCGGTTGCAAAAAAAATAAAAGTTGTTAACTCCATTGCAAATGAATTAGGACTAAAAAATGTGAAAGCTGAACAAATAAGGCTTGAAAATTTGAATAAACGTTTTGATTTTATTGTTAGCAGAGCCGTAACAAATTTGTCTGTTTTTTGTGATTGGGCAAAAAATAAAATCTCTAAAAAAGGCTTTAACGAAATCCCTAATGGGATTTTATATCTTAAAGGCGGAGATGTTTTTGAAGAAATAAAAAAAACTCATAAAAAATATTCTCTTAATCCCTTGAGTAAATATTTAGAAGAAGAATATTTTTCAACAAAATATCTTATTCATTTGATGGGATAGAAAATATTTTATATTTTTACATAAAAAAAACATGAAGAATTCAAGTTTGAAAATATTATCAAAAGCATTATTGTTTACTTTTTTATTATCGTTTTGCCAATCGCTGTTTGCACAAAACAAATACTGGGTTTTCTTTACTGACAAAGATGGAGAGAGTTTTAATCCCTATGAATATTTTGATATAAAAGCAATTGATAGAAGAATTCAAAATGGCATTTCGCTTTTCGATAAAACCGATTTTCCTGTTAAAAAAGAATATATCAGCAAAATAAGTGAAAAAGTTGATTCAATATCGAATCATAGTCGTTGGTTTAATGCTTTGGCAGTTTATGCAAATGAAAATCAAATTCAAGAAATTTTGACTTTTCCCTTTGTAAAAAATGTTAAACAAATGGATTATTACCCTGTCTTAGCTTATTATCAAGCGGATTTTGACACAACTTTAAAATCAAAACAGCTAGAAATATTAAACCGACAAACAGAAATAATGGGAAGGAAATATTTTGAAGCAAAGGGCATTGATGGTAAAGGAATTCGTATTGCAGTTTTTGATGGAGGTTTTCCTAGCTTTACTGAAAATCCGGCTTTACAACATATCGTAAAAGGAAAAAGGCTTATCAAAACCTGGGATTTTACAAGAAACAAAGAAAATGTTTTTCATGGAGTATCGCATGGAGTAATGGTAACGTCTTGCATCGGAGGTATTATTAACGGAAAGAAAATTGGTTTGGCAACGGGTGCTGAATTTCTATTGGCAAAGACAGAAGTAAGAACCGAACCGTTTTCGGAAGAAGAAAATTGGTTGGCTGCCGTGGAGTGGGCTGATAAAAATGGTGCTGACATTATTAATAGTTCTTTGGGATATATTCATCAAAGATATTT
>CAYLPA010000442.1:0-2240 GCA_964385385.1 uncultured Saprospiraceae bacterium
GCTATTGAATTTGTAAGAGTTCGTAAATCGGGAATTACAACAGTGCATCTTTACGGGCAAGGAATTGGTGCAGGATTATCTTTGTCTGTAGGTGCTGATAAAAAAAGAGTTACAAAAGTAATTGCCGATTCTCCTTATACTACTTTGCTTGATATTCAAAAGAAATTTGCTGATATTAAAGGAGAAAATATCCTTATTCCCCTGGCTTATGATAAAAATATTCTTGAGCCGAAATTTGCCCTTGAAAACAAATATGCTAAGCTTAAAAATTATTTATTTATTGCCGGAGATGAAGATGAGCTTTATTCACCCAAAGAAATTAAAAATCTTAGTAAAATGGTGAAAGCAACAGCTTCGATTTATATTGTGAAAGGTGCTAAAGCAAATTCAACTTTTATAAAAGACAAAGCAAAATATTTTGAAGAAATCAGAGAGTTTGTGAATTAAATTATCTTTAGAAACTTTCATATTTATAGCTGGAAGTGAAAATCTTATATTAATCTTCAGGATTGATATTGCTAAATTGTTTAACTGTTAAATTGTTTATAGGAAAAGAAGAATTTGTTTTTTTGAAGTAAGGAGATTTATGTTGTTGATTCTTTAATTTGTAATATTGAAAAGTGTTTTGAGCAATTTAACAATATAACAATATAACAATTTTTTAAAATAGTTTATATCTGAAAATGCTATTTTGTTTTATAAAATAATTTTTAACATTGTACTGTATATTCAACTTATTTTGAAAGGTAAATCCCACATAAGATATTTCATCGTTTTGCTTATCGCAATTTTTGTAATTGAAAATATTAATGCTCAAAACGATTCATCTTCGGTTGTTCAGGTTAATAAAAAGCAACTTAATGGAGTGATTATTACTGAAAGTTTTCTTTATACATCAACCATGACAGGGCTTTACTTTTTGTGGTATGCCGATTATCCTCAGTCATCTTTTCATTTTTTTAATGATAATAACGAATGGTTATTAATGGATAAAGTTGGACATGCTTCAACTGCATATCATATTAGTAAAATCGGATATGATTTGTTAAGATGGCCGGGAGTTAGCAAAAAGAAATCGATATTATACGGAAGCACAATTGGATTTTTTTATTTGTCAACAGTTGAAATTCTTGACGGATTTTCTTCAGAATGGGGAGCATCTACAGGTGATATTATTGCAAACACTCTTGGCTCGGTAGCTTTTATTGGTCAGCAGTTTGCATGGGATGAACAACGATTATCATTAAAATATTCTTTTCATAAAAGCGATTATGCTAAATATCGACCAAATGTTCTTGGCAGCAATTTTCAGGAACGTATGTTGAAAGATTATAATGGTCAAACTTATTGGCTCTCAGCAAATATTCACTCTTTTTTGGGTAAAGATTCAAAATGGCCTAAATGCTTAAACATAGCTCTTGGTTATGGTGCAGAAGGAATGATTGGAGCTATTACAAATCCTTCGGAAGTTAACGGAGAACCAATTCCTGATTTTTCTCGCTACAATCAATATTTTTTAACTTTTGATATTGACCTTACTCGTATCGAAACAAAGTCAAAAGCTCTAAACATGTTTCTCGATGTTTTTGGATTTGTTAAAATTCCTTTTCCTACTCTTGAATATAATTCAAAAAATGAATTTGAGTTTTATTGGTTGTATTTTTAGTAATTATTTTAGCTCTCAGAATTTAGTATTTTCGTTTTACATTTTTTGCAATATCCATCTTTATCCAAGCTTGTTATTTTTGTAAAATATTCTTGCCTGTTAATAACTTGGGTTTTGCAATTTTTGCAATAAGTGTTTTGTCCCTCTTCAGTTATAATGTTTCCTAAATAAACATAATTAAGATGTTTGTTTGCAATTTCAAATAATTTTGATAATTTTTCAGGAGATGTTTGATTGACATTCAATTTGTATGCTGGAAAATATCGTGAGATATGAAAAGCTGTGTCTTCTCCTAATTCATCTGAAATCCATTTTACCATTTTTTCAAATTCTATTTCATCATCATTTAGCTCTGTAATCACAAGATTTGTAATCTCAAGATGTTTGCCTTTTTCTTTAATAAATTTTAAAGTATTTTTAACGGGTTCAAGTTTCGAAGATGTCAGAATTTCATAAAATGATTCTGAAAAAGCTTTTAAGTCAACACTAAATGCGTCAATATAATTTATCAATTCCGACAATGGTTCTTTGTTAATAAAACCATTTGTTACCATCACATTTTTTAGATTGTTTT
>CAYLPA010000443.1:0-2220 GCA_964385385.1 uncultured Saprospiraceae bacterium
CTGAAAATTATTGTAAATTCAGGTCGGAAGCAGTTACTAAAATCTATGGCAAAAAAGTTGTTTACTCTCTTCCTTCCAAATCAGATTACACCTTAGTTATTAACAGAAAAAAATCTGTTTATATTCAAAGTGCTAATGATTATTGTAAAGTAAAAAAGAATAAAATCTATGGTCTTTGCGATAAAGTTTCGGAAATACTCTCTGACGAAAATTTAGCTTTTGGAAATCATATCAATGAAAGTGATAAAAGATGTTCAGTTATTGAGTTTAAGGCAGCAAACCAATATACCGGTTTTCGTTGTAAAGCAACTGTTCAGAAATAGATTTGCTTTTTCTTTAATCCGAAAATCATCAGGTAAAAATCAGATAATTCTATTATTTTATTGGAGTTGTTTCAAAAGTAAATTCTTCGATATCATCTTTATTAATAGCCCCATCATACCATCTTACTGAAAGTTTCTCATAAGTAAACTCTCCACTGATTTCACCTTCCCTTATGAACTGTTTTATTATTTCGGGAACACTTTCAGCTTTCGGTAAATTCGGACATATATTAACTCCCGCTCCAGAACATATAATTTCAACATGACCGTCATCGAAAACTGTACGTATTACCTCATGATATCCCACTATCCCATTTATATGAAGTCTTCCTCCTTTCACTTTCACTTCCATTTTACTTGGTGGAACGTTAGTACTGCTTTTTGGAATAATCATGCAAGAAGTAGTTAGAAAAATAAAAACAAATACAATTTTTTTCATTTTTAATAAATTTTAGTTTACATAAAATTAATAAAAAAATAAATTTACAAAAAATTTACTTAACGTCATTATTTTGAAACATAATATAATTATCAAATTTCATTTTCTATTTAATCTTACAAGTTTTTTTTTTCGTTTTATTCGTCTTTTTATTTTTTTGTAATTTGTGTACTTTTCATTCAAAAAGACAACTTCAGAATTAGGAAATTTACGTAAGATAGATTTTTTTTGAGATAGTCTTGTTATTAAATTTGCTTCACTTAAATTGGTTATTATAAACAAGATTTTGTCTTTGTACTTATAACATGAATAACAAGTATATTTGTCAGTAAACACAATCTTTTTATATGTTTTTTTATTGATTTTAACCGGATTATTCTTATAATCGTATAAATAAATAATAAAATCTTTATACTCAAATGAATTGAAAACAATTTTATTAAAATCTCTTTTAATGATATTGAAACTATAATATATTTCTTCTGTTTTCTCATTTATACTTTTTTCTCCACTAATTGCCATATTAAACTTTGTATTGATTGGCTTTGAGAACAAATAACCACCAACCATAAAAATATCTTCAATTTTAGGAGAGCTTATATTAACAATTGTAGATTTAATTTCTGAACTTATTGGATTTATGAAAAATACTTGTCTGTCCCATTTGTTCATTTTTAGATTTTTAACAGTTGCGATTAAAAGACTGTCATTATGATAATAAAGTCTTTCAATTTGTTGAGACTGAAACAGATTATTATTTAATAAAATTTCTATTTTATTTTTAGGATTGTAAAAATTTTTATCAAGAATACTGTCATTCAAATATTTTTCAATAGTATCTGATGTATTTTCAAAACTAAAGAAATTTAAGTGAATTTGTTTAAGCATTTTCAATTCTTTATCATAAAATTCAATAATATTTGTACCGGGATGCTGAATGGCTATTTTATTATCATAAACATCAATATATGAATTATTTGCTGAATAACTTAGTAAAATATTCCTGCCTGTATCAAATATTTTTTTTGCAATAATTTTATCATTCACTGGGTCAAAAACAATCAATTCAAACCAATTATATAAATAATCATCAGTTCTTGTATAGTTATAAGTACGTGCAAAAAGGTAATTCCCATTTTTTAACAAATAAAATAAATTAAAATCCGTTTTCAGTTTTTTAAAATAAGGGAAAGAATCTATTAAAAGTATTTGACCAAAGTTTTCACTATATGTAAATAAATATTCTTCACTTAAGATAAAATATTTATCACTTGTTACATATATATATCCTGGCCATGCTTCATAAGGTAATGGTGGAATAGTAAAATTAAATACAGAAGTATCATTGATTGTATTAATACCGAAAATTTCTATACTGTTATCATCATTTATATAATAAAATGTCACTAGCATCCGAAAGTTTTAATTTTAATAAGCCCTTAGAATCCCATATATTTG
>CAYLPA010000444.1:0-2211 GCA_964385385.1 uncultured Saprospiraceae bacterium
TTTCAACCTGAACTGCTTTATATTTTTTGTAATTCGTTTCATTTTACTACTTGCCACCCGCTTGTTTTTAGCCTTTGTATGTAGCGTTTATTTCTTATCATTATCTTCTTCTTTCTTGTCCTTTTTGTTAAGTAAACTTATAATATAAGTTCCTGCAATTATCACAATAACCCATCCAATGATTCCAAGTCCTGCTTGATTTACTAATAAAGTTTCCATATTAATTAAATTTTATTATACGAAATGATTTGAGTGCTTGATTTAATTTGTTTTCCCATAAATCTTTTTCAATTATCCTATATGATAAAGTGAGAGAATGAATTTTGTTGTAATCAAAAAACTTGTATGTGTCAACACGTACAAAAGGTTTGTCTGAAAGTTGTCTCTTGTAGCTAATATAAAGAGAAGACATTCCATTTACTTCAATAATTTGAATTGGATACCATTCAATGATTCGTAATGGTGTTTTTTTAAACTCTTCAATAAATTGATTCTTCAAATAGATATTTAATTCATCTAATTCGACATTGTTCATTGAAATAATTTCTGTCAATTTTTGATAATCGCCTGCATTTCCATTAGTTGTTTCATACATTACTCTAGCATATTTGCCAAGAGATTCTAGTTCTGATGAATTTACTCCTTTTGGTTGAAAGATTATTTTGGGTTCGCCGAATTCAATATCCCATATTGATTTAAGTTTGTTCGTTAGCTCTTTAAAATTCTTTCCCTGTATTTCCATTCCCGGCGGAAGGTCAATTGAAGCAATATCTTTAATATTTATTCTTTTCCATCCGCTTAGCTGTTTTTCAAAAACGATGGGTAGTTTTACTTTAATTTTCTTTGTTTCAGGTTCTCTATTGAAAAAAGAAGAAAAGTCAGAATTAACCCAATGAACAGTTATAATTGTATCATTCCTAATTGTAGTATGAAAAGTTCCTTTGTTTGTCCTATATTCAATCTCATTTGGGTTTTTGTCATAGGTTACTGTTTTTATTTTACATGATTCAACATTATTATTTAGTTCAGAATTTATGGTAAGGACAATTTTTTCTTTTTCAAATAAAATTTGTCCTGAAATTTCTTTTGTACCAGATTCATCCTTATTTCCGTGTTCAATGTATAAAGCTGATTTAAATGGGAATACTTGAATAATTCTGTCCTCATCTTTGACCTGATTTAAACAACCAGAAAGCAAAACGGAAATTGAAAATAGTATAATTATTCTTTTCATTTGGAATGTTTTTTAGATGTGAAATTTATACCAATAATAGCAATACCTATAAATAAAAGTGATAAGAGAATTTGTTGAGTGTCACCATATTTAACGCCAATAAATAATGAAAATAATCCTGATGCTCCAATAACAGCAGAAACTGCGTAAATAATAGCTGTAAAACTTTGCTTGCCAGTTTCAACAAATACCATTCCAGCCATTTTAGAAAACTCTTTGAAAGACATGAAAGCATATTTCTCAGCTTGTTTTCTTGCAGACTTTGTCCAATTATTTAGATCCGGGTCTTTATAATTTACTTTTGATTTTGCTTGTTCATTTTTTGGACTATCATTTGAATTTGCAAAGACTGTTTCATCTTCTGTTTTAACTTTAAAATGAAAATCAAATTCGATATTATATTTTGCTCGCGCTTCTTCATCTGATAATATTAGATAGGCTTCATTAATCTCTATAAAACATTCATGAGCATCTGGACTTTTATTTACATCTGGATGCCACTTTAAAGCTAATTGCCTATAGGTTTTCTTAATTGTTTCTTTGGTTGAATCTCTACCAATCTTAAGAATATTGTAATAATTTGGAATCATCATTTTATATTATGGCTTTCGCTATCTGAGTTTTTAGATTTGTCAAGTTTTATTTCTGTTGAAATATCTTCTTTTGGTTTTTTCCACATGGCTTTAATGCCAAAAAACAACCCTAATCCTAGCATTGCAATTAATGTTTTGCTTGATTCTGCTGCGGTTAAAAGTGCAGTTATAAAAAAGAACACAATAATTAGCAGTATCGTAACTGCAATTTTACTTCCTTTATTCATATTTTATATTTTTATTTAAATGCTACATAACCATAAGTATAAACGGAATATTCCGTTTATATCTTATATATTTATAATAGTATGTTTTGTTAAAATACAGATTAATAATGTTTTTGATGTATAGAATATAATTTTGCATAATCTAATTTTTCAAATA
>CAYLPA010000445.1:0-2211 GCA_964385385.1 uncultured Saprospiraceae bacterium
GAAATTGAAACCAATTTTTTTTAATACAATTCATGATGTTTAATTTTAAATTTATAAATAAGAAATAGTTTATAAGTAATGCTAAAAAAATTTACTACACAAAGATAAACAATTATATTATAACATCCTAATAAAATACGAAATAAAAAAAATTATAGAAATTTGCTTTCTGTTTTAGTGAATTTTAATTGAGATTAAGGGTTTATCCCCTTTCACACTTTTAATGTTTCCCCTTCAGATTTGGCAATTATAACAGCTCCGCATGAATCACTCCAAACATTAACAGAAGTGCGAAACATATCGAGGATTCGGTCAACAGCGAGAATTAATCCTACACCTTCAAGTGGCAATCCTACTGCTGTTAGAATAACTGTTATCATTACTAATCCTGCCATAGGAATTGCAGCTGCACCAATTGATGCCAAAAGTGCTGTAACAACAATAATTACCTGTTGAACAAAGGTCATATCCATGCCATAAGCTTGAGCAATAAACATCGCAGCAACACATTCATAAAGGGCAGTTCCATCCATATTGATTGTAGCTCCAAGAGGCAAAGTAAAACCAGTAATTTTTTTTGAAACACCCGAATTTTTTTCAACAGCATTCATAGTTAGTGGTAAAGTTGCACCTGATGATGATGTAGAAAATGCTGTAAGCAGCGGTGTTGTAACAGCTCCGAAATGTTTAATAGGATTTGACTTACCAATGAATCTTACTATTAACGGCAAAGTAATAAAAGCATGAATACTTAAGGCAGCTAATACTGTTCCCATATATATGCCCATTCGTAACATCAAAGCATACAAATCGTCAACATCGGCAACAACTTTAGCAACAATTCCGAAAATCCCAAGTGGAGTTAATTTTATTACAAACATGGTGATTTTCATCATTACATCAAAAACGGAATTAAAAAATTCTTTTAAAATGACTTTAGGTTTATTGCCAACTTTTGTAATAAAATATCCAAAGATTATTGAAAAGAAAATTATCGCAAGCATGTGTCCTTCTGACAAGGCTTCAAATAAATTACTGGGAACCATCTCTAAAAGAGTTTGCCCAAGACTACTTGGAGCTTTTGCCAATTCTTCAACTTTTTGAGCAAAGCTTAAATCAGCACCAATGCCGGGTTTAATCCAATTTACAAGAAACAAGCCTGTAACAATTGCCAAGGTGCTTGTAAAAACATAATAGGAAATAGTTTTTATGCCAATCCGACCAAGACTTTCACCTCCTCCGATATTTGTTACAGCAGAAATTATTGAGCTTAGAATCAATGGAATTATCAACATCTTTAACAAACGCAAAAACAAATCGCCCATCCACGAAACATAGGTAACAGGAGGATTATAATATCCGTAAGCAATAATTTTTTCAAGATATTCTTCTGATAATTTCGGACCAAGATTTTCGGAAGCATCATTAACAAAAGATTTTTTTGTTGTGTATTCTACATTTTTTATTGGCAATAAAGCCTGCGATACTTGTTGCGGAATCTTAGCCTTTTTTATTTGTTTATAAGATTTGGTGTTGAGTTTATATGTCGTTGGGAATTGTATTCCATAAATAACTGCAATAATCAACGCTATTAAAATCTGCCAGTGAAGTTTGGGTTTCCTCATTTTTGTTTTGGCTAATAAATAAAAAAAAGAATAGTGTTATGTTAAATTTTAGCTGGTAAATTTATAAAATAAAAATTAATTATTAAAACAAAAAACACAAAAATCAATCAATCAACAAATGCTTAGATAAAATTTAAAAAATAGCTGTAGTTTTGTTTAGAAAAGATTTAGAAAATGAAATATTTATTATTCTCAATATTTACTGTTTTACTTTATAATATTTGCTTTGCTCAGCATACAAATGTTATGATAAGTAATGAGTATCTACCCGAAGAACCCACAATTGTTATAAATCCAAAAAACACTAATCAATTGATAGCTGGAGCAAATCTAAAAAGTTACTATTACTCAAATGATGGAGGTGTTAATTGGTTTAGTGACACACTTTTTTCTTCTTACGGAGTATGGGGTGACCCTTGTGTTATTGTCGATACAAGCGGAGCTTTTTACTTTTTTCATCTTTCAAATCCTTTTTTTGGAAACTGGATTGACAGAATTGTCTGCCAGAAAATGCAAACTTTTGGCGGAAGTTGGAACGATGGAAGTTTCGTAGGTCTTAACGGAACAAAAGCACAGGATAAAGAAT
>CAYLPA010000446.1:0-2209 GCA_964385385.1 uncultured Saprospiraceae bacterium
TCTTATTAAAACGTTAGCTTATTTTATTTAGTATTTAATTTAAGTTTTGAGATTAATGTTTTTTATTTACAAGTTGTGCTTAATGCTTTACTCTCCATATATCTAAATGATTGAGGAGGATACATAATATTGTAATCCGATTTTAAACACTTCGGATTTTTGTATTTTTTTGTAGATTTTATTTTAATTGCATACGCATCTTTTCTCTTACCAAAATACAAATCATAAAAATCTTTTGTAATTCCAGAAAAATTCTTTGTTATATTCCAAAGCTTTTCAGGTTCATCTTTTAAGATTTCTTCAATATCAAATTCTCCTATGACTTTTTTTATAGGATTAGATGCATAAACAATAACCTTAGAAATATTATTACTTTTAAATATTGATTTTCTGAACTCGTATCTTTTTGTTCCATCGAAAATTTTTGCTGCATATTGAGGTTTAATTGCCAATAATACTTCCATCGCTATTTGATTCTTTAAGAATTAATAATAAATTTTCCCAACTTATCTTGCCAAATCCTCTAGGGATATGGTTGACATCCTGAATAATACCAAGTTCTATTAGTCTTTTTAAATTTATTCTATTTGGTAATGAATATGAATAAAGTAAATTTACAACAAAAGGTTTTAGTTTAGGAAAACGATTCCAAAAACTTTTCAACTTTTTTTCTGTTAATACAGTCCTTTCTTGTTTTTGACAAATATTAATAAAGTTTGATTCATTTTTAATATTATTAAAAATAGATTCAACAATTCCAATGGTTGTAACTACACCTTTATATATACCACCAGTTCTATAAAATACTATTATATCACCTTTTTTAATGTTTCTTTCAAATGAATGAGAAATGTATAATTTTCTAATAGCATTTCGATGAGGCATATTTTCAATAAAGTCAATAGGAGATTCAGTTCGTAAAATAGAATCTGGAAATAATTCTGTATGATATTCGGGGTATATTGAGACAAAATAGACATTGTTATTTTTTGCAATAAAAGGAAATGATTTTCTAGGATTATCAGGATTGAATTTTCTTCTAAAATCTCTGACAAGAACCAATTCTTTACCATTAATAGTTTCCTTATAGCCGTAATTGACAAAACCATATTGTTTTAAAAGTCCAAGAAGAAGAAATTGACTAGGTTGATTATCAAATAATGTAATATAGATTTCATCTACTTGCTTCTTTAAAGCATTGTCAAATACAATTTTCAAAAATCGTTCACCTAAATGCAATCCTAAAAGTGTTACTTTAAAAGTTCCAATTTTTAATCGTTTTTTTGGTTGTAGTCTTGGTGAAATATTATTGTAATTTTCTTTTTCATCTTCAACTTTCAAGTAAAGGAAAGCTCTTAATTTGTTTTCATATTGACAGATATATGCAAATTCATTAGATTTTTTGCTAAACCATTTGTCAAATTCTTTGTAATCATTTCTAAAGGAATCAAAAAAATCATCTTTAAAGTTTATATTTCCAAAATATTGTCTTCGTACTGATAATACTTTGTAATCAATTAACTCGGGATTTTCATAAATTACTTTATTAAGAAAATCATCAATTTTAAATACTTTTTTAGATAATCCGAGTTCCAGTGCCTTATTATGAATATTCTTATCTTCTGTAATCAAGAGATCAACTCTATCATTTATAAGTTCGTTAAGTAGTTTTGAATCATTTATGTCGTTATCGGTTTTATCAAAAATTTCACTAATCTTTTGAATTTTAGGGTGGATCGGTGCTTCGGTTTTAAGTAAATTATAACTATCAATTTTTATATTCATTGATTCAACTGTCTCAGAATCTGAATATCTTCTCAACTCTTCAAGAGTGATAGAATGTATAAATTTTTTATATTGTAATCTATCAATCCAATTGAATAATTGTCCAATTTCTTGATTAATAACTCGGTTAGCTTCCCGATGAATTATAATGTTGGTATCTAATAAAATTTTCATATTTTAATAAATTTTGTATAGTTTACAACATTTATATAATATATATCGCTCTTAAAATACTAATTACCTTAATTTATTATCAAGGACCTGGCTTTGTTGCAAGTATTACCTTGTGTTTAGTTTGATTAGTATTATCTGCTTCATTTATTTTATTAACAGCATCAATAACATTAACAACATATTGAGTGGGAACGGTATAATTTACTTTCAAAACAATTGATGCATCTGTTTGTCCAATAAGTTTTTGCCC
>CAYLPA010000447.1:0-2203 GCA_964385385.1 uncultured Saprospiraceae bacterium
ATATATTTTGAATAGAATAGTTAGCTACGGTAAAATTAAGTATGCGTTAATACTTATGTTTATTGTTCTTTTTGTGGGTGTTATAGGTTATATGCTTATTGAAAATGATAAGTTTATTGATGCATTGTATATGACAATTATCACTATTTCAACAGTTGGTTACGGTGAAATTCATACCTTATCTTTAGCTGGAAGAATATTTACTATTTGCATGATAAGTATTAGCTGGCTAACTTTTGCTTATGCAATCTCAGTTGTTACAACTTATTTTGTAGAAAACGAATTAAATGTTTTTTTTAAAACATATAAAAATAAAACACATATAAAAAAAATGAAAAACCATATCATTTTATCCGGCTATGGCAGAAATGGAAAAAAGGCAGCAAAAGAACTTATTTGTCATAACACAAATTTTGTAGTTCTTGAAAAAAATCATGAGTTGATAGTGAACAACAAAGACAAGAATTTAACTTTTATTGAGTGTGATGCTACAGAAGAAGAGTCATTGATAAATGCTGGAATAACTTCAGCGAGAGCACTAATTACTACTTTGCCTATTGATGCCGACAACCTTTTTGTTGTGCTTACAGCACGTTCGTTAAATCCCGACATCGTAATTGTTAGCAGAGCTTCAGAAAAAAGCTCAGAAAAAAAGCTCAAAACTGCCGGTGCTAACTATGTTGTTTTACCCGAATCTGTTGGTGGCGAACATATGGTGTCTCTTGTTTTAAAACCGGATGTTGTTGAATTTCTTGATAATATTTCTGTTAGAAGTACAGGGCTTACAAATCTTGAAGAAATTGTTTGTAGTAATTTGCCTGAAGATCTTCGCAACCACACGATTTTTGAATTAGGAATAAGAAAAAAAACCGGTGCTAATATTGTTGGTTTCAAAACTCCCGAAGGAGAATTTATTATCAATCCCACTCCCGACACTTTGATGATTCCAAACGCCAAACTTTTTGTTCTTGGAACCCCCGAACAAATTAAATTGATGAAAGATATTTTTGCTTTGAAGTGATAATATAAAGATTTGATTCTACTTAGAATTATTTTTGTTCTGAAAGAAAAATTTTAAAATAAAACTATAATATATTTTTTAATAAATAAATTAACTGCAAAAATTTAAACATATGAAAAAATATCTTTGTATAATGCTTGTTTTGCTGTGTAGTTATTCAGTTTTTGCAATTAGGGCTGGGGAAATTACATACAGCCATATTAGTGGACTAACTTATGAAATTACTGTTAAAATTTACACAGATTCAAATTACTATCATTACAATTCCATAGAGGTTTATATGGGTGATGGAACTATGGATACTTTATTATTATCTGGAGTAAATTACCTTTTTGATTCGTCATTAATTTGTAAAACTTTTATTAACACACATACTTATCAGGGTTCTGGTACTTATATTATTTATTTTATTCGTCCAAATCGCAACGGTGGAATAACGAATATACCAAATTCAGTGAATATTCCATTTTATATCGAATCGCAAATTATTATAAATACATTTTTAGTACCCAATAATTCCCCGACTTTTAATAATCCTGCAATTGATAAAGGATTTGTTAATAATATCTTTAATTACAATCCAAGTGCAAATGATTCTGACGGTGATAGTCTTTCTTATAAATTAATTGTGTGTAAAAGAGAAAATGGTTTACCTATTCTGGGTTATTCTTTTCCTTTTACAAGTAATTTGTTTTCACTTGATAGCATAACAGGAAATTTAATTTGGGATTCACCAATAATATCCGGTGATAATAATATTGCTATTTTAGTTGAAGAATGGCGTCAAGGAATTAAAATTGGTTATGTAATCCGTGAAACTCAAATACAAATTAATGCCAGTAATTCAATTAATGAAAATCATCAAGAGCATAATAATATCAATGTTTTTCCTAATCCTGCAAAAGATATTCTTTACATTAAATTTAATAAATCAACTAATAAAAACACGAGCATTGAATTATTTGACATAAAAGGGAAATTACTATTAAAACAAAATCTCAACAAAGAACAAAGCATTAACATTGGAAGAATTGCAAAAGGTTTTTATGTGTTGCGTCTGACTAATGATAAAGAAACGTTTATAAAAAAAATTATTATTGTTCGGTAGTTAAAAAAATATTATTTAAATAAATGCAAACAACAAAAGAAATAGCATACGAACAAGTTGCCGAATTAATCGAG
>CAYLPA010000448.1:0-2187 GCA_964385385.1 uncultured Saprospiraceae bacterium
TATATTTAACAGCTTTTGAGATAAAAGTTTTTTTCCATTCAAGGTCCATAATTCCCTGTTTCTGTTTTCTTGAAACTAAACCGGCAGGAAAAAATAAAATAACTGTGTCTGATTCAAAAGTTTTATCAATAATACTAATGTTTTCAGTATTCTTCCCATGTTTGTTTATTGGAATAAATAGCTCATTAAGATTAGGAAGAAACATTAAAATATCATTAACGGGAAATACAATATCTTTTCGTACTTTGCCAATAACATTCATTAGAGTTAAGCCATCTAATCCTCCAAGTGAATGATTAGATGCAATAATATATCTGCCAGTTTTTGGAATGTTTTCGGGATTAGTTACTTTAATTATTGCACCGAATTCTTTAATTATTGCGTCAACAAAATCTACTCCGAACAAGTCTCGATTCCTGAATATTGCTGCATTAAGATCTTTTTCGTGAATAATTTTCTTGAGATAATTTAAAACGAAATTTGGCAATAATTTTACTAATCCTGGATTTTTACTTCTAAAAACTTCTGTAATATTTAGATACTGCTCTGTTATTTGAACTTTCTCTTTTATCTCTTCTTTGTCTGTCATTATGTGCAAAATATTTCTTTAAAACACAATACAAATTTACCAAATTATAATAGAATTCTTTTAAAAAATAAGAAATATAATTCAAAAAATAATTCTCAATTAATTTATTAAAAATTACTTCAGTTATGGGATTTTTTTATTTAGAGTTAAATAGCATTAAAATAGATGGTTAGATGCATGTTTTAAAAAAGATATTAAAAAAGTTATTAACAATGTAACAAAAAGTGGTAAAAAGTGGTAAAAAGTGGTAATTCTTATATATATTTACACCTTTAAATAAAATTTGTGTTAATGGCAAATCTGATTGGGGAATTTGAATGTAAAATTGATGCTAAGGGTAGAATAATGTTGCCAGCAGGTCTGAAAAAGCAGGTTTCACCCGAAGCTCAAGATAAGTTTGTTATAAACCGAGGCTTTGAAAATTGCCTAGTGCTTTATCCTCAAAACGAATGGAAAGTAATAAGTGATGAGATTAACCAAAAAAATCTTTACAATAGAAAAAACAGAAATTTTGTAAGGTATTTTTATAGAGGTGCAACAGAATTAAGTTTGGATGGCAATAATCGATTATTAATGCCAAAAACCTTATTAGCTTATTCAAATATCAAAAAGGAAGTAATTCTTTTTGCATTTTCCAATCGTGTTGAAGTTTGGGCAAAAGATGTTTATGAGAGCTTATTGACAGATGAACCTGAGGATTTTGCTTTGCTTGCCGAAGAAGTAATGGGCAAAAGCAATAATCAGGAAACAGAAAATGTATCATAAAGCTGTTTTATTAAAGGAAAGTATAGAAGGTTTAGAAATAAATTCAGATGGAACTTATGTGGATATCACATTTGGTGGGGGAGAACACTCTCAAGAAATCCTTAAAAAATTAAATAACGGAAGACTAATTGCTTTTGATCAGGATAAAGATGCTTTGCAAAATCTGATTGATGACAAGCGATTCACTTTTGTTGAACAAAATTTCATTTTCTTAAAAAATTTCCTAAAGCTAAATAATGCTGTTCCTGTTGACGGAATTCTTGCCGACCTTGGAGTTTCTTCGCATCAAATTGACACATCTGAAAGGGGTTTTTCAATTCGATTTGATGCCGAATTGGATATGCGAATGGACAAAAGCAAAGATTTAACTGCTAAAGAAATTATTAATAATTATTCAGAAGAACAGCTCAAAAATATTTTCTATAGCTATGGTGAAATTAACAATGGAGCACGTTTAGCAAATACAATTGTTGAGAAAAGAAAGATTGAAAACATTAAAACTATAAAACAATTTAAAGTAGCTATTTCTTCCTGTGTGCCGAAAGCCAAAGAAAATAAATATTTAGCTAAAGTATTTCAAGCATTAAGAATTGAAGTTAATGACGAATTAAATGTTTTGAAAGAAATGTTAAATCAAACTGTTGACGTAATGAAAAAAGGAGGAAGGTTAGTGGTTATTTCATACCATTCTCTTGAAGACAGGTTGGTGAAAAACTTTCTTAAGTCAGGAAATTTTGAAGGAATTATTGAAAAAGATTTTTATGGCAACCCAAAAGTACCTTATAAATTGATTAATAGAAAAGTGATAGTTCCTAATGAAAAAGAGATAATGA
>CAYLPA010000449.1:0-2185 GCA_964385385.1 uncultured Saprospiraceae bacterium
GTTTATTATTATTCTTTGGAATTTGAAGGAGTTTTGAAAGTTAAAAAGATGATAGTTTTAAAATAGGGTATGGATTTATTAAATTAATACCAAATAAAATGAAAAAGCTTTTAATTGTTCCACTAATTGTATTACTTTTTGTTTCTTCCGCTCTAAAAGCATCTCATTATATGGGAGGCGAAATAACCTGGGAATGTACAGTTAATGGCAATTTTAAATTTACTTTAAAAGCATACCGTGAATGTTATAAATCTAGCGGAAGTTCGGCTACAATTTATGGAAACACATTACTTTTGCATACAACAGTACCGGGATTCAGTAGTATTACAATGTATCGTTTATCAGGTTGGCCTGTTGATATTTCACCTGTCTGTAACAATAATCCGTCTTTTCCACACATTTATTGCAATAATTCAAACCCGATGCCAGGAGCTTCTTGTAATTTAGGAGCTATTCAAGAGCATATTTTTACGTCAGATTCAACTTATCCTAATGGAGTTCCCCTTTCAGGAGTTCCACCGGCAAATGGTTGGATGTTTTATTGGGGTACTTGCTGTAGAAATCTATCTACAAATATTAATAATGCACTAAATTTAGGATTTAGAATTAAAACAGTAATGTTTCCTTTTAATAATAAAAATATTAGCACATGCTTTGACAATTCACCGACATTTGCAGAAAAACCTTTAACAGTCATTTGTTCAGGCTATCCCTATTCATATAACCCTCATGCATGGGATGTTGAATTAGATTCTTTAAAATATGAATGGGGGCAACCATTGTTATCAAGCGGAACTCCTATTGTTTCGTACAGTACCGGTTATTCTTTTAGCAATCCTTTTCCTGATTCGACTTTTAATTCTAACAATGTAGCGGCAAAAATAAATCAATATACAGGAGAAATATCTTTTACTTCATATACTACCGGGGCATATTTAACTTCAACTAAAGTAACTGCATACAAATGCGGAATAAAAGTAGCTGAAATATACAGAGAAATACAAATTTCACTTCTATCATGCGGCACAAATTCACCTCCAACTGTAACTCCACCATTTAAAAATTCTTCAGGACAATATGCTTTGTATATTGATACAGTAACTGCTGGTGACTTGGTAACATTTACTCTTACGGGAACCGATTTTACATTTCTGCCTAATGGAAGCCCTCAAACAGTAGAAATACAAGCAACAAGTGAACAATTCGGAAGTGTTATTTCAGGAACTCCGCCAACAATGAGCACAACTACCGGATGTTTAAATCCGCCATGTGCTAAACTAACTCCAGCTCCTAATCCTCCAACTCAACCTCTAACAGGACCACAAGGAGTACAAACTATGTTTTCATGGCAAACTAGTTGTTATCATTTATCGGCAAATGCCGTTTGCGGGCAAACTACAAATATTTATAATTTTGTTTTTTCTTGTAAAGATGATTATTGTCCTGTACCTGGAATAAATATTAGCACGGTTACAATTGTTGTTGTTCCTCCACCAATCCTTCCACCACCAACATTAATTTCAGTTACTACCGATATTATAACAGGAAATAACACATTGAATTGGATTCATCCAATTGACTCAATGAATATATTTAAAGAATATGATATTTTTAGCTCAACAAATTGCAATGGCCCTTTTACTATTCTTGATTCAGCTTTTATATTAAATGCAAATTCATATACTCATATTGGAGCATATGGAAATTTGCATCCTACATATTACTATATTAAAACATTGTCATATTGTAAGGGAATTATATACTCTTCGCCTTCTGATACACTTGCATCATCCTTTTCTGATGCAGGTATTTGTAAAATTATTTCACCTACCCAAAGTGGAGTAGAGGATAGTGTATGTATAACAATTGTAAATTATGGTTCGGATACTATAAGTTCATGTAATGTTTCCTATGACTTTGGTGGAAGTTTCGCGATAACAGAGACATGGGCAGGAATATTATTGCCTTGCGATTCGGTGGATTATACTTTTACAACTCCTTTCAATCCTCCAATAGCAAATTATATTTTATGTGCAAACACCTTGCTTCCAATTGACCAAAACACATCAAACGACCAAATATGTTTAAATGTTTATGCTAATATTAATAATATTAAAAACTATAACTTCAAACTTTTCCAAAACATACCAAATCCAACTAACAAAAGCACAACAATAAATTATTT
>CAYLPA010000450.1:0-2177 GCA_964385385.1 uncultured Saprospiraceae bacterium
AATGCATATTTTAACAGAGGAAATTCCGAATTACTCTTGGGCAAAACAAAAAATGCATGTGAAGATTACAAAAAAGCTGTAAATTTGGGTCATAAAGGAGCAAGACAGATGTTAGAACAATATTGTAATGAAAATAATTAAATTTTAAAATGAAAAATTCAGCTTATAAATTTTCAAAAAAGCATTTATTGTATTTAGCCGGAATATTAATTCTGGCAATTGTAATTTATTCCAACTCCATAAAAAATGAATATGTTCTGGGATGGGATGATGTTGAACAAGTGGTAGAGAATAAAGATATCCGTTCGTTGTCGTGGGATAATGTCCAAACATTTTTCTCAAAATTTTATGTAGGAATGTATCAGCCGATTACTACTTTGAGCTATGCTATCGAATATAATTTTTCTGAATTAAATCCTGCAACAAATCACATTACTAACCTTTTGCTTCATTTGATAAACATTGTTCTGGTCTTTCTGCTGTTTTATTATTTCACAAAAAGAATTGAAATATCACTAATAGTGAGTTTGTTTTTTGCGGTGCATCCGATGAATGTTGAATCAGTTTCGTGGATATCAACCCGAAGCAATCTTTTGTATTCATTATTTTATTTAGCATCGCTTTTAACTTATCTTAAATTTTTGCAGAACAAGAAAAACATTAACCTGATTTTCACTTTTCTGTTTTTTATTCTTTCATTGCTTTCAAAAGCATCGGCAATAACTCTGCCTGTTGTATTATTGCTTTTTGATTTCTTCTACCACCGAAAATTCAATTATAAAAGCCTACTGGAAAAAGTTCCATTTTTCATTCTTTCAATAATTTTTGGCATGATTGCGTTTCAAGGGAGAACAGAATTCGGACATATTGGTAGTTTAAAAGAATCCTTTAGTTTGTTAGATAGAATTGTTTTTATTGGATATTCTTTTGTTTTGTACATTGTTAAACTTTTTGCTCCGCTGAATCTTTCTGCTATTCATTATTATCCTGTGATAAGCACACCGAATGTTGAATCAGCAGTTGGTTGGGAATATTATTTAGCTGCATTTATTTGCTTATTAATTGCGGTCTATACCATCATATTATTTATTCAAGCACTAATAAAAAACAAATACAACAACATTATATTTTTTGGAATAGTTTTCTTTGTAACAACAGCATCGGTAATTATCCACATCATACCAATTGGATTGCAAATCATTGCAGAAAGGTATATGTATATTCCTTACCTTGGATTATTCTTTATAATCGCTCATTATTATGTTGTTGTTAAAGAATCGGAAAAACTTTCAAAATTTAAAAATTATTTTCTGGGCATAATATTAATTTTTGCAATTGGGTTTTGCATATTAACTTATCAAAGAAATAAAGTATGGAAAAACAACTATACTTTACTTACAGATGTGATAAATAAAAATCCCAGAATTTGGCACGGTTACCTTGTTAGAGGTGATGGATTTTCTCATAAAGGAGAATATTTGAGAGCATTGGAAGATTACGACCAGGCTATTTATAGAAATCGCAGATATAACAGGTCTTATGTAAACCGAGCAGCAGCATTCGCTAAAGTTAATAAATTTCAGGAAGCCATATTTGACTTAAATAAAGCAATAATTTTAAACAATCAACAACCGGAAGCATATTATAACAGAGGATTGGCAAAGTTTAATCTAAAAGATTATCAAATAGCAATATTAGATTTTGATACAGCCATACAACAGAACCCTGAATACATCCTTGCATATCATTATCGAGGAACTTCCTACGGACTTCTTGAAAAATTCGATAAATCAATAATTGATTTTAATACCGCAATTGAATTAGAGCCTGAAAATAGTCTCTTTTATTTCAGCCGTGGTGTTGCAAAATTCAAAAAAAGAAACTTTCAAGAAGCTATTTTTGATTTTAATCATGCAATCGATTTAAATCACAATTATTCCGAAGCATTCGTAACAAGAGGCGTTGCTTGGTTAATGCTTAAAAATCTAAATGCTTCATGTGCAGACTTCCGTCAAGCACAAAGCTTAGGAAATAAAGAAGGAAATAAACTTGTAATGAAATATTGCGAAATGGGTTTGAATTCTGATAAGATGCCTGAGGAATAATTTGTATTCTACCTGATAATACTTTCTAAAACTTTTATCCCATCTCCAACACCCGAAATATTAATAAAAGTC
>CAYLPA010000451.1:0-2176 GCA_964385385.1 uncultured Saprospiraceae bacterium
TTTCCCAGAGCAAAAGGATTTCTGATTTTTTATTATCTTTTAAAAAATCTTCTAACTCTGATAATTTATATACCAAATATTTTATTTTGCGATGAATTATTTTTTCTGCTTTTTCAATTAATTTTAACAGATAAGGTTTATTAATTTCATCTCCAATAAAAGCAAGGTCAATTATTTTACTGTTATTACCTTTAGCAAAATCTCCTGTAATAAAAACACTATGCACATCTCCTAATTCTTCAATAACTTTTTCAATGATGTGGTCAAAACCAACATGTTTAAGAATTAAACTATGAATGTCTTTATAAAGGGGGTGTGAAATATTTGCCTGGAAGATTTTTTTATTTCCCTCAGCTCCTGATTTTAATAAACCGGCTTTTTCAAAACGATTTAATTCGAGACGAATGGCATTTGAAGATTCTCCAAATTCACTTTCTAATCCTCGTAAATGAGCTTTAGCATTGCTGTTTAAGAAAAATTTTAACAACAATTTCACGCGAGTTTTTGATGTGATTAATGTGCCTAGCATATTAACATTTCAAATATTGAGTAGCAAAGTTACTCATTGTTTATTAATATCCAAATTTATTTTAATATTTTTTTCTTAAACTAAAAATTTTGACTTCCAGCCCCGAGCCCCGAGCTTCCAGTTCCCAGCACCGAGTAACGAGCCCCGAGCCCCGAGCTTAACCCTTAAACAACCTTTTTAACCAGCTTCCTTCCGGTTTTAAATCTTCATCATCAGTATAATACTGTCCGTAACCATAGCCATAGCCATACCCATAACCATAACCATATCCGTAACCATAACCATAACCATATCCGTAACCTCCGTATCTGCTGTACTTTTTATTTTGAAATCCTAAATCGTTAATGAGTATGTTTATATTTTTAATTTTTGTTGTATTAGAAAATTCGTTAATAGTTTGAAGTGCACTTTTTGTTGTATAATTTTGTCTGGCAACATAAATATTTATATCAGAAAGTTTCATCATATAAGATGCATCGGTTACAAGTCCTATTGGTGGAGTATCAACAATAATATATTCAAATTTTTCTTTAAGAGTATTAACAAGAGTAGTCATTTTTTTTGATTCAAGTAATTCGGAAGGATTTGGAGGTACAGGTCCGGAGGTAACAATACTTAAATTATCAAAATCAGTTTTTTGAATAATTTCATCAATAGAACATTTTCCAATTAGATAAGTTGTTAAACCGATATCGTTAGAGAGATTAAAATCATTGAAAACTTTTGGTTTTCTTAAATCACAACTTAATAGCAAAGTGTTTTTCCCGGAAATAGCATAAATAGAAGCTAAATTTATTGAGCAAAAAGTTTTGCCTTCGCTGCCAAAAGTAGAAGTAATTGCAATAACCTTTTTTTCTTTTTCGCTTGAAATAAATTGCAAATTAGATTTCAACGAACGAAAAGCTTCGGAAATTATTGATTTTGGTTTGTTTATAACAACAGTATTAATATTTGCTTTACTATGACCTATTAATCCTAATATTGGAATATTTGTAATATTTTCAATATCTTTTTTACTATGAATTTTATTATCAAAAAAATCACGAATCAATACAAAAGCTATTGGTAAGATTAAACCGATTAAAAAAGCAATCGTATAGTTTAAAGATTTTTTAGGTGTAACAATACTTGCTTTTCTTGCTTTATCAATAACTTTATAGTCGGAAACATTGGAAGCTTTTTCTATACCTGACTCTGCTCTTTTTTCTAATAAGAAAGTATATATTTGGTCATTAACATTATATTTTCTTTTAATATTTACTAATTGTCTTTCTTTTAGGGGTAGTTTAGCAATTTCTTTTTGAACTTCAGAGATGTGGGAGTTAATATCAGATAAATTGATTTGTCCCATTTTTTCAATATTGTTTATATTTTCTAAAAGAGCTATTTCTGTTTTAACAATTTGAGAATTTAATGATTTGTATAAAGGATTTTCTTTTGTTGCAGTTAATTTTAATTTACTTCTTTCTGAATATAATTTATTCAAATTATTAACTAAATCACCAATTAAAGGGTCTTCTATTCCCATAATAGAAGGAGCTATAATGTCTTTGTTTTTGTCTTGATTAATTGTAATATAATCTTTTAAATAAGAATAATATTTAGATTTTAATTTTTCAAGACCTCTTTCTAATTCGAGAGTATTAA
>CAYLPA010000452.1:0-2167 GCA_964385385.1 uncultured Saprospiraceae bacterium
TATCTTTATTATAATTTTCATATTTTTATCAACAATAAAAAATATTATGAGAATCTATTTAATTGGATATATGGGAAGTGGCAAATCCAGTGCGGGTAAAAGCTTAGCAAACAAATTATCATATAAATTTTTTGATATTGATAATTTATTTGAAACCAAATTCCATATCAGCATTGTTGATTTTTATGAAAAATATGGAGAGCCACTGTTTCGTAAACTTGAGAGTCAAATTCTAAAAGACACACTAAAATTAGAAGATTCTGTAATTGCAACCGGTGGCGGAACACCTTGTAATAATAAAAATATCGAGCTGATTAATTCAAGCGGCATTTCTTTCTATCTAAAACTATCCGCAAAATCTTTGACATCCCGATTATTAGATTCAAAGAAGAAACGACCGATTATTATGAATACTCCTGAAGATAAATTATATGATAAAATTCTAAAACAATTAGATGAAAGAGAATCATTTTATTTACAAGCTCATTATGTCATAAAAGGTGAAAATCTGGATTTGAATAAAATTGTTGAATTAGTGAAAAAACACGAAAACTCTTAATATCTTATCTATCTTCATGTTAAAACCATTCCTTTTATAGTTTTGATTATTTTATCCAAAAATATTTAGATTTTATATAATTTTGGCAAGTTAAAAAGCAAATAATTGAATGAAAAAGAACTATAAACTTTTACTCCTCAGCCCAAAACAAAAACATATTAATTATCAGGCTCACTCTGAATTAGCAAAAATATTTGGTAAAAAAAGATTAATGATTCCTTTGGCTTTACCAACTATTGCATCATTAACTCCTGATAACTATAAAATAAAAATAATTGACGAAGAGATTGAATCAATCCCAAAATATTACAAACCCGATATTGTTGGAATTACAACACTTTCTGCTACATCTCGACGTGCTTTTGAGTTAGGAAACATTTTTCGCTCACAAGGAATTGCAGTTGTTTTAGGCGGTCCTTATATTTCTTACAATGTTGAAGAGGGTTTAAAACACGCAGACAGTATTGTTATTGGTGAAGCAGAAAATTCATGGGAAAATTGTTTACAAGATTTTGAAAATGGTCAAATTAAACAAACATATATTTCCGAAACTAAATGTGAATTTAAAATTCAAAAATCACCAAGATGGGACCTTGTTCCAACTAATAAAATTTTTCAATGTGCTGTTCAGGCAACAAGAGGCTGTCCTTTTAATTGTGATTTTTGTCTCGTGTCTGAAATGTTTGGCAGGAAAATGAGATTTCGTGATATTGATAATGTTATTGAAGAAGTAAAAGCTCTACCACTAAAATGGGTGTTTTTCATTGATGATAATTTTACTATCAATAAAGAATATGCCCACAAACTGATGAAACGACTAAAACCTTTAGGAATTTCATGGGCTTGCCAGGCAAGTATTGATGTTGCAAATGATGAAGAACTTCTTAAAGAAATGGCTGATGCCGGTTGCTTTAATATTCTTATTGGTTTCGAATCCTTAAACCCAAACAGTTTAAGTGAGATGCATAAAACTCATAACAAGAAAGCTAAAATTTATAAAGAAGCAATAAAGAAAATTCATAAATACGGAATTCAAATTAATGCTTCTTTTATTGTTGGTTTTGATAATGACACACTTTTTGAATTTGATAACATTTTTAATTTTACTCTTGAAACAGGAATGGCTTATGTGAATCTTCATACTCTTTCAGCAGTTTATGGAACACAACTTCATTCAAAATTGAAGAAAGAAAACAGATTAACTGATTTGTCGCCCGAACTCGGAGTTGGTTTTTTGCCTAATATGGAATATGTAAATTTCAGCAGATTAGAAATCTTTGACAAATATATGGAAACATTAATCAGATTGTTTTCATGGGACACTCTAAACAAAAAAGCTACAATCTATTTTAATGGAGGAAATTTCACAAAACCCGGGGCTGATATAAATTTCTTATTAAAATTTAAATTATCAATGATAATATTTTTTGAATTTATTATTTCTAAAGATAAAAGCAAAAGAAGAATCTTTCACAATATTTTATCTATGATTAAGCAAAATAAAATTGCAATTGATAAAGGATTTGCTTTTTTGATTTATATGCTCGGAATTAATCGACATATAAAAAAACATTTACTGAAAATTGATGAATACAGAGAATTGATAAA
>CAYLPA010000453.1:0-2166 GCA_964385385.1 uncultured Saprospiraceae bacterium
GTTTTGTTTTCATAGGCTTTTTTGATTTCTTTAACCATAAACAAATCACCTGAATTTTGAGCAGATAAATTATTAAAGGCCAAAAATACTATCAATAGTAATATTCCTTTTAGTGTTTTTATTTTTAAATTTTTTGTCATAATTCTAAATTGTATTTATTGTTCTTTCTTGTTTTCAACTGCAATAATAATATCATCGACGATATTTGATATTCTTTTTAAAATTTGAACTTAAACTACTGTCCTGATTTTCGAATTCAATGATGCCCGACAAATATTTATTTAAGACTTCTTTTAATTCTTTAATAACAATATCTATATTAGGTAATTTTTTTTCAGGTATTTGATGGTTTAAGCTATTCTCCCAAGCAGTTTTTATGATTTTAATGGACTTGTCATTTATTAACTGCTCAACATTTTCGTATTTCAATTCTTTAAATTCCATCTTATCTAAAAAAGCTGATTTGATTAGTTTCCAATCTTCTGGTATAAATGAATCTTTCAAATAATAAATGTCATAATAATCTCGGGGAGCTTTATATGAACGTTGAACTAAAGCTCTTATTTTTTCCGCAATAACTTCTTTTAAGTTGTAACAATAAATTTCTTTTGAATTTTCTAATAGTAAGTCGGAATAAGGATGTGAAATTTTTCGCAATTCAGGTTGAAATACCAGTTTTTCATAAAAAGTAATTTCTATTTTTATATTAGTCATCCATCTGTTAACACTTGGTGGTTCTTGATTTTTTGAATGATTAGCACCCCAATATTTTAACTTTGCCTGATAGCCGGTTAATTTGTCCTTATATGTTTGTATAGAAATTTCTTGAATATGAAATAGAATCCCCGAATTCTCCCGTGCTTTTTTAATTACTTTGTTTAATATTTTACGTGTTAGATTATAATTTTTAGTTAAAGAAGTAAAATCCAAATCTTCGGAAAACCTATAATTAGGAAAATAACATTTGCGAAGTGCCGTTCCACCCTTAAAAATAAGTTTTTCTTTATGCTCATCAATTGAATAAAATGCTGAAAGGAAATGCCCCAATACCCAATCTTTATCAACTACTTCGGGTGGAACTTTCCACTCAATAGATTTTTTTGTTATTTCATTTTTCAGAATCATATTAATACAATTCTTTGCTTAGATTAATAATTTCATCTCTACTGACATTTAGCCTTAGCTTCCAAATTGAAACAAATTCGCCACTATCTTTGCCGGCGGAATCTATTAAATTATATTTTTTATTTACTCTAAGTTTTGCATACTTTATAAATGTTTGCAATCCTTTTTTATTTAATAACTCAGCAAAAAACCCCATTCTTTTAATTGCAGAAATATTATTTACTGCATTAGAATATTCAATCAATTTTTTGCTGTTAAGTTTTGCTTGTGCAAATGCGGATACTAACAAATCGAAACCGCCGGAATAATTTAGCAAATCGAAACAATCAACAATGGTTTTTTCAATATTTGTTATTGGGTAAGTGTTGTTTCCGTAACCAAGCGTTGTTATCCCGGTTCTTTTTCTTTCAGTAATTGTAACAAATTTATAGTTTACTCCAAGTATTGTTTTATCTCTTTTTCTTTTTGTGCTTTGAATAAATACAGTGTTAGGAAATCGAACAGTTAAACCGTGTATGCTTAATGCAGACCAATATGCAATCGCACTATTTTTAGAGATGAAGGTTCCAATTACATTTTGATTGTTGAAATTTTTTAATGCGTAAAATCCTTTTTGAAGTCGATAAATAAAATTCTTATCTACCAAATTTTCTAATACTTCATTTATATTATTAAATTTTTTATTTAATTGTTCTTCAATTTCTGAAGATGAAAAGTATTCAATTTCATTTTCATTTATCAGATGAAGAAAAAGAAGTTGTTCCTTTGTTAAATTGGCTGATATGTAAACGCTGTCTGCCATTACCTTTTATGTTTTGTAAAGACCCAATAATTAAGTCTTATTGTTACTCTGTTAGTAATGCAAATTTAAAAAGTTTTTAATAAATCTTCACAAAAATAAATAATAAATCAGGAAAATTAATTATTAATTAAATTGATAATTTATAAATTCCCAAGATTTTTAGAATTAAGGAAAAGTGATTTATAAGAAAAATAGATATAGTTTTAGTGTTATTTACTTTTGAAAAAACAAATTTTCAC
>CAYLPA010000454.1:0-2152 GCA_964385385.1 uncultured Saprospiraceae bacterium
GATTGATTTACCATCTGTTGAGCATAAGAACCAAACCAAAGATTTTTTGTGCTTTTTACTTGATCTGTCATAATTACCATTAAATTTGCATCAATTTTTTCGGCATATTCAATTGCTCCTTTTGTTGGATTATCATTTCTCACACTTTCGCGGACAAATTTGATTCCAAAACGATTTAAATGCTTTTCTGCCATATCAGCATAACCACTAACTTTATACTGGTCGAATCTACCATCGGTTGTAAACATTTCCAGAACATGAACTTCTGCATTAAAATAATCTGCCATTTTTATTGTTATGCCAACTTTTTGAAGTGTTTCCATTGAAAAGTCAAATGGTAAAATTATTCTATCAAGGTTTCTTCCAATATCAATACCTTCTCTTATTGTAATAACAGGACAATCTGTATTTGCAATTATTTTATTTGCATCGCTTCCAATCCAAAATTGTTCAAACCCTGAAGAACCATGAGTTCCAATTACTAACAATTCTGCTTTTTGTTCTTCTGTTTCTTTGATAATTTCAGAATAAACTTTTCCGTTTCTTATTTTATAACTAAGTTTACTCGTTGATAAATAACTTTTATACTTCTCAATAAATTCTTCGAATTTGCTAACGACTTCCGAAACATGTTCGTCATCTTTTTCTCCAATTAATGTTTCTGACGTTCCATGCTTGTTAACCCACAACATTGTTACATTTGAACGAGCTTTTTCTGCAATCGTCAAAGCATGCTCAATAGAATTTACCGAAGATTCCGAGAAATCTACTGCTACAATAATTTCTTTCATATTTGTTTATTTTGTTTGTTTTGCGGCAGCAATATAATAAAAAAATTTGGAATTCCCAATTTTTTTTTAAAATATTTTTTTTTAATCTATCTTCGGGAATTGAATAATATCTTTTACGGGATACGCATTGGGGTAATAATTAACAATTTGTTGGAGAAATCCTTTTGCTTCGATTCTTGTTCTAAAATCTCCTACTCTTACTTTATAATTAGGTGATTGAAAAATAACATAAGCTTCTGTATCGGGAAATTTTAATAAAAATTCGGCTCTGGATTTGTTGGCTTTATTTTTTGAATTTGTACCGGAATCAAAAAATATTTGTACACGATAGCCGGGAATGCCCTGTTGTTTTTTATTAAGAGTAATATGTTTTTCGACCAATTGCTCAATTCTTTCATCCTGAATAATAATAATTTTACCTTTAGAATCAGTTTGGCATTCTGCTTTGAAAAAAAGACAAAAATTTACAAAAATTAATATAATAATAAATCTCACCATAATAATTTAAGTTTCTAGTTTATAGTCATAAATATATCTTGTACGAATTGATAAAACAGGTGTCTTGGAATGATTAACCATTTGCTGAGCATAAGGTCCTAATAAAATGTTAGAGGTTTTGGTTTCTTGCTCTGTCATTATAGCAATCAAATCACCACCGTTTTCTTTTGCATATTCTAATGTTGTTTGTGTTGCATTTTCAGCAATTAATGATACTTCTTTGTATTTTATTTCTAACTTATCAAGATGTTTTGTTACTTGTTTAACATAACTATCAACTATACTTCTTAGTGTTTTTACTTTTGAAGTATATAAGCCAACAACATGAATTTCTGTATCGAAAAATTTTGCAAGATAACATGAAAATGGTAACTTTTGACGAGTTTGGCGAGTGTTGTCAATTGGTAAAATTATTTTTTTAAGTTTCATTTTCTTTTTCTTATTATAGGCAACAGTAATAACCGGACATGGAGCATAAGTTACAATTTTATTTGCGTTACTACCAATCCAAAATTCTTCAAAGCCCGAAACACCATGACTTCCTGTAACAATTAAAAATGCATCGTGATATTTTGCCTGATTAACAATTTCTTTGTAAACCTTACCATTCCTGATTTTGTACATAAGCTTACTATTCGTAAGCCTATCTTTATGTTTTTCTATAAGTTCTTCAAATTGTTTTTTTACTTCATGTCTTGGGTCAATAACTTGTGGAATATAAACCGATGGCAAATCTTTTCCTTTTCCAACCCAAACCATCAAAATGTTAGAAGATGTTTTTTCGGCAATCATAATTGCATATTCAAGAGCTTGAAATGAGCAATTTGAAAAATCAATACCGACAATTATAATTTTTTTCATAA
>CAYLPA010000455.1:0-2134 GCA_964385385.1 uncultured Saprospiraceae bacterium
TACATCACAATAATAAAAGCATGGATAAGAATTTGGATTATTCAAAATATAATGGGAAAAACGGAAGTTCCGTTTATGCAAATGTTATGCAAAATTGAAAAAATACGATATGGAGAATTTATATGAAAATGTTCTTATTGGAGTTGTTAGTTCAATTCTTACAGTCTTATTATTGACCTTTTTAACAAATCTTAGAAGTTATTTAAGATTAGCCAAATTCAATGGAAATTATACAGGTTATCTTATGAATAATGTTGTTCAAAATGATAGAAAATATTTATTTTCATTTAGTTTCTGGAACTTATTTACAATAAGAAATAAAATCAGAATGAAAGAAGTTGTTAAAGGTAAAACAACATGGAAAAGTATTATTTACATCAATAACTCTAATCCAATTATTAGTACAGGTTGTTTCAACTATCTCGAACGTTACAGTTGGGGGATTCATAAAATTGAGATGAATGAAGAAAGTCGAGAAATTTTTGTGATTGCGTACGGTAGACAGGACAATAAAGAATATCCATATATACTTAAAAAAAAATAATTATGTCTTCAGTTCTATAAGGAATTATATCAAGTTTAATAGCCTCGTATATTTTCATCTTTTTAATTTATCATAAATCAAGACCCAAAATATTAATAAGTGAAAAAATTGCCTTTAATCCAAATTCTGGCTCTTATCAGGTTAAAATATTAAATAAATCAAAAAGAGAAATAATTGATATTCATGCAAAACTATTTAGTGTAACTCTATCGCAAGTCGCAAATGGAACTTTGCAAAATCATAAGGAGATACTACTTTTAGACGAATTGAAAAGAATAACAAAATAAAACTGTTACTAATAAGGATTAAATCCAATTGCTATTATATGGTTTCAAGAATAGAAAGAATATGAAAATATAAAGCAATTAAAAATAAAAAATAAAAATCTCAATCCAAAGCCGTTCTCAATTTTTCCAGTTCCTTAACTTTGTCGGGATAGCCAAGTTTTTCGTAAGAAGATATTAAGCTAAATATCAATCGCTGAATAATTTCTACATTATTACAAGGAACAAAATATCTTTTTTCGGGTTCTAACTTAAGTTGTTTAATAAAATAATTAAGCTCATTAATTGAAAAAACCGCTCCTTTATTAAAAGCATTTATGTAGAACAAAACTTCAGCTTCGTATAATTTTCGGGAGTTTTCTTTAACAAAATCTTTGGTGTAGGCTAAAATAAAATACTCAGGTAAATTAACACCATAAACAGGAATTTTAAGACTTTGGGCAATAACGGAATAAATTATACTCAATGAAAGCGGATTACCTTTTTTGGTTTCGAGAACATTATTAATATACATGTTTTGCGGAGCATGGAAATTCTTTTTGTTTCCTCTGAAGCCATGCAAATCATAAAGAATATGATTGAAAACTTTTACATTTTCAAGTGCCGTAAGATTTTTATTTAGCTCAAGCCAGACATCCTGAGAAATTTTGCCAATTTCTTTAATTATTTTTTCTTCATCCAAATCAGGATATTGATATTTTGTAACAAGAAGAAATCCTCTTAAAAGGTCATGTTTTTGAAACAGCATCCATTTTTTTAATTCATCAAAAACATTATCAAACTGAATTATATGAATTATCGTTTCTATTCTTTGCTGGATTACATTGTCAAAAGTATTTTCCCAAACATTCTCCAAAACCGGAATAACTTCCAAACCAAAAGACAATATTTTATCTTTAACTTGCTCATAGATTCTATCATCCGGTTCGTCTAACAAACTTACTAAAGAAACCAATTCTTTTTTTTCAGATGTCTTTTCCATTTATTTAATTTGTGTCTCTAAGAAAACATTGAATTTATAGTGAGGCTATTAATTATTGTGTTAATCTTTCCAAAACCAACTCAACCATTTTAACAACAGTTTTTTTATAATCTTTACTGAATTCTTCGTTAACACGATTTGCAATTATTGCACAAATTGTAAGAGTGTTATGACCTAACAATTTCCCCAAACCATAAAGAGCCGAAGTTTCCATTTCGAAATTTGTTATCCTTTCACCTTTATAATTAAATCTTTCGATTTTTTTGTTTAAATCAGGATAAGCAAGTTTGAGTTTTAATTCCCTTCCCTGAGGTCCATAAAAGC
>CAYLPA010000456.1:0-2133 GCA_964385385.1 uncultured Saprospiraceae bacterium
TAATTTATGAAGAAAATCAACCTAATATATAATTTAACAATAGTAATATTTGCATTTATCTTTTTCCTACCCAAAATTGGAACAGGACAAGGAACTTACAGGTTAAATGAAAAATGGTCTATTAATCTTAACTTGGGATACAATAATTTCTATGGCGATTTAAAAGACAAAAAAGTCGGTTTTATACAAAGCACTCCTTTTCACAAATATTTTTACGAGAACCGAAAAATGATGTACGGCTTTATGTTATCAAAAGATTTAAGCGACGTTTTTTCTATTCGCGGTCAGCTATTGTTTGGTAAACTTAGAAGCTCAAAAGTATCTGAAAACACTTATTTCACAGCCAATTTATATGAATACAATATAAACACAAAAATTAATTTAAGTAATATTATTTTCGGCAAATACAACTATCGAAAATACACTTTATATGCAAGCATTGGAATAGGATTAATAGATTGGAACAATAGAAGAATGACAATTGATAGCGGTATTCCTATCTCAGGAAATGGGTTTGCTAAAAATGTAGAAAGTGGTTATAGGCGTAATACAACAGAAGGAATTATTCCTATAGGGCTTGGATTAGATTATAGAATAAACGACAAATTGTTGCTAAGCATTGAAACAACATTAAGAGGGATAAACACTGACCAGCTTGATTCTTATATTGACAAAGCAAAAAAAATTGAAGGATTTGGATACACATCCATTGCATTAATTTACAACTTTGACTTTGACGCAGTGCATTTAGGACTTTCAAGTCCAAAATATAATGGCAAATCAAGCGACCCATCTATAAAAAGATACAATAAAAAAAGGCATATTGTTATGAGTACGCCCCAATACAAAAGATCTGTTAAGAAAAGATATCGAAGATATAAAGGTTATAAAAAGTCTCCTTTCAACTTATTCAAGAAAAGAAGAGTAAAACTTGTGAAATAATTCTCATCATTTAACAATCTTATTCAGGATTTCGCTTGCTCCATCTTTATGAACTAAAATGTTCATCATTTTTAGTTTGATATAATCTTCACTCCAAAATCTGTATCCTTTGTGTTCTCCATCAAATCCGCCGGAGCCTGAATCTTTTACCAAAAACCAGAATTGACTATCTTTTTCAAAATACCCGACAATATGCAAGCAATGGTCATCGGTTGTAGTTTTGTTCGACAATCTAAATTGCCTTGAATTTTCATTAATATATTCAGAAGGAATATCAAAATCAGGAATTATTCCTACCTCAGTATATCTGTCATAGCCCGGCTCTGAGACATCACCGCAAATAGAAATCGTGTATCCTTTTTTCAATGAGTTTATAATAATATTAGAAAAATCATTAAGAGAAACATTATAATAGTCATCACAATGCCACCAATTGTCATCTTCAACCAATTCTCCTTTTTGATTGTATGCTATTTCCATTGTTGACATAAAACTAAAATAATTATCAGGTTTTAGTTTAAGCTGATTTTTCAGAAATGTTTGAGGAGTATATTTTTCTCCTTCAAATTCAAATTTTTCGGGAGGAATGCCCATATAATAATTCAAAATAGATTTTATTGTTTTAACAACTTCAGCTTCATTCCAGTTATTATTATTTTTGATTGAAACAAGATATTGATTCATTTCATTAAACATTTCTTTATGATTATGAAATTCTTGCCCGGATTTTAATCCGCTGTAAACCTGAGAAGGAACAGCACCATATAATTTCATTATCCTAACAACACTAACTGCTTCGGAACCTTCAGCAAAATAAACATCTCCCCTATTTTCGACAAATGCTTTGGCTCTTTCAACATATTCCCAATAAGCAGTAAACATTTCGGAAATCTTAATTTTTTTACCGGTAGTCCTAAAAATTTCTGTCTCAAAAAATGATGTTGTTGCAAAACACCAGCATGTTCCTGCTCTTCCTTGTGATAAAGGATTATTATGCCAATACTTTTTATATTTTTCAATATCTGTAGGATATTCTTTTCCTTTAAAATCAAATGCAAAATATTTTGGCGGGCTTTGTTGTCTTTTATTAACATCAACAGTATTTATAGATTTTAGAATATTGTTTTGGTAAAAACCGGCTTTATATTCCTTAAATACTCCATTTTCTTTTGATGGAGTTTGAGAGAAAGC
>CAYLPA010000457.1:0-2111 GCA_964385385.1 uncultured Saprospiraceae bacterium
TTTTTTCTGATAAAGTTCATGATTTGTAACTCCAATTCGTCGCTTGCTTCAAATCCTTTGTTAAGAGTAACAAATGCTTTCACAACTTCCATATTCACATCATCAGGTTTTGCAACGACAGCGGATTCTGCAACAGCTTCATGTTCAAGAAGAGCAGATTCAACTTCAAAAGGACTTACAAGATGACCACCGGTGTTGATAATATCATCATCACGACCAACAAACCAAAAATATCCGTCAACATCCATAAAAGCTTTGTCGCCTGACAAATACCAACCATTTTTAAATTTTTTATTATAAGTTTCTTCGTTTTTCCAATAAGTTCTCATCATAGCAGGCCATCCGGGTTCAAATGCAATAAGTCCCGGTTTGTTAGGCTCTATGATAGGTTCATAAGTTTTTTCATCAAGAATAGCTCCTTTAATTCCCGGGAAAGGTTTTCCCATTGAGCCGGGTTTTATTTTCATTCCGGGATAATTAGAAATCATTATCGAGCCAGTTTCTGTTTGCCAGAATGTATCATAAAAAGCTTTTCCAAAAACTCTTTCCGACCAAATTACTGCTTCAGCATTTAATGGCTCTCCCACACTTGCAAGATGACGAAGCGAAGTCAGGTCATATTGTTTAATCAATTCGTTTCCTGCTTTCATCAGCGAACGGATGGCTGTTGGTGCAGAATACCACATAGTAATCTTATATTTTTCAATAAATTTATACCATGCTTCTGCAGAAAATCCTGAATCAAGGACACATTGAGTAACCCCCAAAGCAAAGGGTCCGATAATCCCGTAAGATGTTCCTGTTACCCAACCCGGGTCGGCAGTACACCAATAAATATCATCATCCTGAACATCTAAAGCCCATTTTGTTGTAAGATATTGGGAGATTAAAGAATAATGAACATGTTTAACACCTTTAGGTTGTCCGGTAGTTCCTGAAGTATAATGCAATAATGAATGAGATTCTGCTTTTGTTGGAAAAATATCTAAATGTTCCACTTGTTCAGCTTCATCCATAGAAAATGTTATTTCTTTTTCTTTTAATGGTTTTTTTCCGTCGTGGTCAACAATGATAATATGTTTTACATAGGGCATTTTTTCTAATATTTTTCTAACCTTGCCAACATGTTTTCTTTGTGTTAATATTGCTGTGGTTTCAGCATTGTCAAGTCTTACGTGCAGAGACTCATCACCAAAGGCAGAAAAAAGCGGCTGAGCAACAGCACCAATTTTTACTATTCCCAACAATCCTATGTAAAGTTCGGGGATTTTATCCATGAACATACAAATTCTGTCGCCTTCTTTAATTCCTAAGTTTTTTAGAAAAGCTCCAATAGTATTGCTTCTGAGACGGATGTCGTTATAAGTGTATTTTTTTTCAACACATCCAAGACCTTCCCATAAAAGAGCAAGCTTATCTCCTTTTCCCATATTGCAAATTCTATCAGAACAATACCAACCTATGTTGATGATATCACCATCTTTATAATCAAGTTCTTTTTCTGCAATTGACCAATCAAAATTTTGAATTCTTTCGTCGTATGACTTAATGTTTGACATAATTTTATTTTATTTTGTTTCTATTATAACTATTGAATTAGCGTACTCTTTTAAATGTGTTAAGGAAACATGAATCTTTTCAAATCCATTTTCCTGAGCAAACTCTTTTGCTTTGCCATAAAGCAAAATTTCAGGTTTACCCAATTTATCATTAACTATTTCTATTTCGGTAAATTTTAATCCACCCCTCCAGCCTGTTCCTATTGCTTTAAAAAATGCTTCTTTCGCCGCATATCTTGCTGCATAATTCTGATATTTGCTTTTTAAAGGCTCGCAATAATCTATCTCGTGCTGAGTAAATACTTTTTCTTTGAAACCATTATCATTAGAAACGCTTCTCTCAACTCGTTTGATATCAATAATGTCAGTTCCTATTCCGAATATCAAAATATAGAATTTAAAATTAGTAAATTTTTTGTGAATTTCAAATTTTTTTCAAAAATAACAAAAAAAGGTATTTAACAAAATGATTGACGGAAAATAGTATGATAATATTTATTGGTGTCCGATAAATTTTAATAAAAAGTCAATAAACGTATATTAAACAAAAAG
>CAYLPA010000458.1:0-2100 GCA_964385385.1 uncultured Saprospiraceae bacterium
AACAATACATAAACCCCTATTTTAGCAACCAGTTTATTTCAATTAAACCAAAAAAACTATTAAGAACAATTTAAGAAAATAAACAAATAAAGGATTGATAAAAAAAACAAAGAATGTTAGAAAAATTAAATATCAATTTCAGAGCTTAGGAAACTTAAAATATCTTTTTCTACAATATCTCTGTATCCATACCTTTTTATGACATTACCTTTATCTAGTAATAGAATTTCGGGGATTTTTCCTGTGCTTTGTTCAAAGAATTCGGGAACGCTTAGTATTATATGGTTGAACTCTTTTGTATTAGTTTCATCAAGAAATGAATTAATATTTTCAGGCTTGCCAAAAAATACTAATAAAATATTATCATTACTTTCTGCTTTTTTCGCAATAACTTCAATTTTTTTTACTGCCAGTTTACAGAAATTGCATTGCGAACTGACAAAACAAATGACTTTATTTTGCTTCTTAATTGTTAGAAAACTTTCAGGGACATCTACAAAATTATTAAGAGAAGTATTGAATTTGTCAATATCAAATTTTGTTTCAATTTTTCTATCATATTGTAGGAAATTGTCAGGTGGAGAAACTATATTGGGAATTGCAAGTCCGATTATAATTAGAGAAATAAAAATGATTTTTCTGAATTTGAAAGTGCCTGATTTGTTTCGGAAAGAAAGAATCAATAATATTATAAATAACAAATTTTTAAAAATGGAATTCAGAGGATTCAACTGAATTATATCACCGAAACAATTACAGTTATCGTTGTTTCCGATAAAAAGCAGGTAGGAGAGAAATATTGTAAATCCTGCTAAGGTGAACATTGAAACTAACCAGCTTAAGCGAAAATATATATTAGAGATAAATAACAAACCTAATACCAATTCAAAACCTATTATCAGTCTTGCAAAAATATATGATGCATTTAGGGAGAGCCACTCAAATCCATAAATATAAACTTCAAAAACATCAATGCTTATGAGTTTTGTAATTGATGAAAATAGAAAGACAAAACCTATTAAAATTCTGAATATTGTTGGAATTATCGGCTTAAACATATTTTTTTTAATAAATAAAAAAGCATGTGCCTAAAGACACATGCTTAAAAAAACATTCAATATTTTTTATAATTCTTGACATTCTACTTTTGTAACAACACCATTATAATCTGTAGTTAAATACTCAAACTGTGAACAACTTGGTTTTCTTTCATTAAGTGACGTAGTATTTGTTGAAATTACTGTACCATCTTCTGTTGTTGTACATCTGCATTCAATTTTTTTTCGGCATGAAAAATGACCAATTGTAAAAATTCCGCAAATTGCAATAAGTAATAATTTTTTCATAATATTATTATTTAATAATTTTTTTAAATATTCTTAATTAATCAAGGGGATTAAATAAATAACAAAATTAGAAAGAATATATTTATTGCCCAAATATATTTTAATTGATTTTTTCTAATATGATGTTTGATAAATCTAATGATTTATACAATATTCAATAATTCTTTATAATTCTTCACACTCTACTTTTGTAACAACACCATTATATGTGTTTGAACTTTCTAATATAGAACAACTAGGGCTTCTTTCATTAAGTGATGTAGTATTTGTTGAAACTACTGTACCATCTTCTGTTGTTGTACATCTACATTCAATTTTCTTTACGCATGAAAAATGACCAATTGTAAAAATTCCGCAAATTGCAATAAGTAATAATTTTTTCATAATATTTGTTTATATTTTTTTTTAAAAATATCCCTTATTAATAAAGGGGGTTAGATAATAAGCAAAAATAGAAAGAAAATATTAATTGCCAAATTTTTTTTTTTAATTTAAGTGTTTTAATTATAAATATTTATTTGCAATTTTATTTTTAAAAAATATAAGATTCCGTTTAAACTTCGTATCCTAATTTTAAAAGAAATAAAAAAAAAGTCCCGATTACTGAGTAATCGGGACTTTTTTTTTAATGTTTTGTGTATTTAGTTTGCTAATTGAAGTCTTGCAAATTTTGTTACAGTTAGTTCTTTATCATTTTCATTCAAATATTGTCGGATAGTTATTTTATTATCACGAACAAACATTTGATTTAACA
>CAYLPA010000459.1:0-2094 GCA_964385385.1 uncultured Saprospiraceae bacterium
TTAACAATTATTTGCACATCTGATAATGCTTCTGCAAATGGGCGAGTACTGCCGTCATATTCAACTGCAAGCAAATTTCCTGAACCGTTATTCTTCATTTGTTTAAACGATATTGCAGGCAATTGATCATTCACATCTGTTGATGCACGACAGGTATAAATTGTGATATCTCGAGATCCTTGACCTTGCAATGCATATACTGCCCCTCGACTCACCGATCCAAAACTGAGTACCACTGCTTTTCGTGGTTTTCCATAATTCCCGACAACTCCGATAAGACTTATCGCATGATTTATACTGGCATAGCCTGCAATTTCATTATTTTTATAAAAAATATGCATATTTTTATCACCTGTTCGGCTCCATATAAACATTTCTTCCCAGGCAATAATGGTTAATTTTCTTTCAATTGATACTTGAGTAATTTCTTTCTGTTGTACACAATGCGCCCAACCCCAAACAATTGCACCTTCTCGTACCTGAGACAAATCTTTTGCCAAAGGTTTAGGTATTAGCACACAATCAAAATTTTTCAGTATTTCTTCTCTGGAAGCAACTCGTCCTGATGTAAGTTTGGCTAAAGTGTTGTCATCCATGCCAAATCTCAATCCATAACCTTCTTCAAAAGTAATTTGTTTTTGTAATTCCTTTGGAATGCGTTCTATATGTTCCGGATGAATTGCTACTCGTTTTTCGTTTTCTTTTAGTGATCTTCCGACCACGCCGACAGTTAAAAGTTGTGTCATATTATCATTTTATATTGTATGTCTTGTCCTAAAATAAGTTTACAATAAATTTGTAAATTTAACCGCACAGTTGTGTGGTAACGGCGTATGTGGCGTGGCAGAGTGCGTGTGCTTTTCCTGTCTGCGTACCCACGTTTTAGGCTGGTGCAGACTGCTGGAATTTGCACTAAAACTGCCATGATCATATACAAATTGTTAGGCACTGTTTTTATTTCTTTACTCTTTTCCCTTTTCCGAAAACGACTAATGGTTTCCAATGAAAAGGAACATTTGATAGTTTAAATTCTGCTTGGACTTGGTCTTGTGTCATAAAATTATCAGTCATATAAAATACGGCATAAAAATTAGTCCAATCCTCAGAGCCTTCGTAGCCTTGAATATCTTCAAAAATTCCACCTATAGCAACCTTTGCTTCATTTTCAGAATCAATGAACTTGTATTCAATTGCACTTTTAATATTTTTAATTCCAATATCCGGTTTATATGTTTTAGAAACTTTAGCGATAGGGATTTCTCTTACCGTATCAGGAAAAACATGAATCAATATTTTATAAACTTCGTTTCTTACTTCAGTTTCATTTTTAGGTTCAATTTTCCTATCTGATAGTATTTTTGGTGTTCCTCGTAAAATCTGTTCCAATAAATTTTGTGAATTTGTATTCTCAAATTTATTCTCTCCTTCAATCTTTATGTGACACGTAATAGCGTTCAAATGGTTTTGAAATATCCATAAAATCGGAGAATAAGCGACATCAACATATGGTATAAAACTGAGTTTCTCAAATTTTCCTTCATATTTATTAAGTTCGCTTTTCAACGATGATTCCATTTTTTCAAGTCCAAGAAATTCATAAGTGAAGTAAAATTTAAGTTTTAATTGATTTAAAATTTCACTCAGTCTCAATTCAGATAATTCTTTATCCTCATCTCGATAGCCTATTTCATAATAATCTTGAAGTTTATCGACAATTATCTGAGCATCAACAAAGTCCTTTTGGATATTTGAATTAAACTCTATGAAATCAAATTCTTTCATTATTCTATGTTTTTGTTATGCGGCTGATTGTCATTTAAATAGTGCCTAACGTTTGTGTATAAACAATTGCTTTTATTTTTATTATATTTTCTCTCAAAGTTAAATTATTCATCCAATATAGCGGAATAAAGTAAACTTTTTCTTTTTTCTTAAAAGATAAAACTCATAATTAGCTTCCCCCAAAGATACAAAAAATATTAATATTTAAGGAATTAATTAAATAAATTATATTCGTAATTAATTATTAATGAATTTTCTGGTCTAATTGAAAAAACATGGTTGCTATTTTTTAAGTAATTCATTGATTAATTT
>CAYLPA010000460.1:0-2090 GCA_964385385.1 uncultured Saprospiraceae bacterium
ATTTAACTTAAAATTATTATTAACTAAAATTATTTATCATGAAAAAATTATTACTTTTTGTAGCGTTTGTCGCTTTTGGGTTGTTTGCCTTTTCACAAGGAAACCCTCCTGTGCGACCGGGAGTTAAGGTTGCCAAGATTCCGGATATTAAGCATATGGCCAAAAAAGCTGATGTTGCTGTAAAAGCACCATCAATTATTTCTGCTAAAAACAATAAAGAAGTTGATTTTAGTAATTACAAAGGAACAAATATTGTTACTGTTATTCCTTTAGGAAATTCAGCTAATGCGTATGGATATGGATACAATAATGGTGCTGCTACTTTTGTTTGGGCTGACCAAAATCTTAACACAGTTCAAAACTTACACAGAATGACAGCTCTTCCTAATTCAGGCAATCTTGCTATTGATATTTCAATTGACGGTGGTATGACATGGGAAGTTAACCGTGAAATTTACAATGTAACTATTGAAGATTACAGAGCAAGATATCCACAAGGTATTATTTACAATCCTGAAGGTAACACAGATCCAGATAATGCTTATGTTGCCTATTTCGCAGCTTCTTTAAATGCTTCTAATGGTGATACCTGGGGTTCTTATACTTATGGTTCTGCAAATTTAGGTGATCCTACTGATACTATTGTTCATTATGCAACTTCAGATCTTGACAATGGATACTATCAGGGAATTCCAACTGCTTATACTGTTACACAACAAGGTGATGTATGGATGGTTGATGCTGCTTTACTTGATTCCTATACTGAGTATCTTGGAAATATTATTATGTATCATGGTACTTTTGATGAAGTAGCAGGTGATATTATTTATGAAAAATCTCTTGTACCGGCTGCATGTGATTATGCAAGATATTTAAAAATGGCATTTTCTCCTGATGGACAAACCGGTTTTGTTTACTGGAACAACTTTGACGGATCAATCCCATATATGGACGATTGGTCTTATCCATTACTTCTTAAAACTGATGATGGTGGTGATACATGGGATGATGAATTAATTAGCATTGAATTAAGTGGTGAAGATGGAATTGAAGCTATCAAAAATTGGTTATCTGATGAATTTCTTGATGAACTTTATGGTGCTGGTGCATGGGATCGTGATGCACTTATGTACACTACTCCTTATTTTAATTCTGATATAGCTGTTGATGCATGGGGTAACCCACATGTTGTAACCAATGTTTTCCTTTGTGCTGATGACCCGGGATATATTCTTGTTAACCCTGAATCATTTGGTATGTTTGATATTTATTCTTATGATGGTGGCGAAACATGGGACGCTGTTGCTCTTGGTTCTTTAAATTTATATGATGGTACTTTCCAACCAGATGATTTTATAGAATATAACAGACTACAGGTTGCAACAAACTGGGAACATTCAAAATTCTTCTATACTTGGATGGATACACGTCTCGAAGGTGTTGAAGATAATACTGCTCCTGATATTTATGCAAGAGGTTTTGATATGGCTGCCAGTGCAGTTACTGCAAACGAATTAGGTGAAGATGCTCCAAATAATGTTACCGCTTTTTCTGAAGCAATGTGGCAGGCATATTTCCAGGCTACTTCTGCTTATGTATTAGAGAATGATGGTGTTTACACAATCCCAATTGTTTATGAAGACCTTGATCCTCTAGATATTACTGCTCCTGTCCAGTTTAGATATATTCAGGATTTCTCTTTTTCGGATGCTGATTTTTCAATCATTGGAGTTAATGAAATAAGCGAAACTAATGAAGTTAATGTTTCTCAAAACTTTCCTAATCCATTTTGCACTTTCTCAACAATTAATGTAAATCTTGAGTTAGCTACTGAATTAAGTATTGAGATATTTAACTTAACCGGACAAAAAGTTTATGATGTAAGCAACGGACAGTCTGCTGCCGGAACTCATAAAATTACTATTGATGCCAGTAAATTAAGTGCAGGTGTATATTTCTACACTGTACATGCAGGAAATAAAACTGTAACTAAAAAAATGATCGTTAACTAATAAGCTTAGTTAAAGCATTTTAAAAAAGCTTCTCTGGTTTCAGGGAAGCTTTTTTTATTATATTATAGAGTTTTTGAA
>CAYLPA010000461.1:0-2087 GCA_964385385.1 uncultured Saprospiraceae bacterium
TTGCTTTCAGATTTGGCGGTGCAAATTCTGAAGATATTTATAAGCTCGTTATTACTGATATGATTTTGTCAAACAGTGCTGCCGGCTTAATTGACCTTAATCTTAATCAAAAACAAAAAGTTCTTAGTGGTGGCTCTTTCCCTATGATTCTTGCTGATTATTCCGCTTTGGTTCTTAACGGAAAACCAAAAGAAGGACAAACTCTCGACCAGGTTAAAGATTTGCTTTTAGAACAAATTGAGTTAATAAAAAAAGGAGAATTCCCCGACTGGCTAATAACAGCAATTATCAACGACATGAAACTTGATGAAATAAAGCAATATGAAAGTAATGGCTCAAGGGCTATGTCTTTTGTTCAGTCTTATATTCTTGGTGTTCCCTGGGATGTTGAAGTTAATAAATGGGAAATATTAGAAAAAATTACAAAACAAGATATTATTGATTTTGCTAACGAAAAGTTTAAGAATAATTATGTAGTGGTTTATAAAAAATCAGGCAAAGATAAAAACTATAAAAAGATAAAGAAAACCAAACTCACTCCAATAAAAATTAACAGAGATGCTGAATCGGATTTTCTTAAAAAAATTCATGCAAACAAGGTGCCTGATATAGAACCTGTTTTTCTTGATTTTGAAAAAGACATGACACAATTTACCATTAAAAATGATATTCCTGTTTTATATAAAATGAATACAGAAAACGAAACTTTCAGTTTGTATTATATTACTGAAATGGGTTCTAATCACAGTAAAAAACTTAGTATTGCTATTGATTATCTTGAATATCTCGGAACTTCGGAATATACTCCCGAACAAATCCAACAGGAGTTTTTTAAATTAGGAACATCATTTTCAGTTTTTAATTCTGATGACCAGGTCTATGTTATGCTTAGAGGATTAACAGAAAATATGAAACCTGCACTTGAGCTATTTGAAAAACTTCTTGCTGATGCTAAACCTAACAAAGAAGCTTTGGATAATTTAGTCAGTGATATTCTAAAGAAAAGAAAAGATTCTAAAAAAAGCATTCAGAGTATTTTTCAATCGCTTGTTTCTTACGGGATTTACGGACCTACATCATCTTTAACTAATATTTTATCTGAAAAAGAATTGCAGGAACTAACTGCCGAAGAAATGATAGCTATTATTAAAAACCTTAATTCTTATAAACATAAAATCCTTTATTACGGAAATCAGAATGTGGAATTGTTAACAAAACTGCTTAACAATTATCATAATGTGCCTCAGAAATTAAATCCTATTCCTACTGAAGTAAAATTCCCTGAATTACCAACAGAAAAAAATACTGTTTACGTTGTTAATTTTGATACTAAACAATCGCAAATTCTTATGCTTAACCAAAGTGAGCTTTATAATAAAGATAAGGTTCCTGTTGTTAGGTTATTTAATGAGTATTTTGGTGGTAGTATGAACTCAATAGTATTTCAGGAATTGAGAGAATCAAGAGCTTTGGCTTATACTGCAATGGCATTATACCAGATGCCGAGCGAAAAGGAAAAACATTCTTATAGTATTGCATACATTGCCACTCAATATGATAAAATTGATGATGCTATGGGTGGCTTGATAGGTCTTATGAATGATATGCCCGAAGCAGAAAAATCGTTTAATATTGCAAAAAATTCTATTATTGATAACATAAGAACAAGCAGAATAACTAAATCCAGTGTTTTATTCACTTATCTTAGTAATCAAAAACGAGGATTAGATTATGATATTAGAAAAGATGTTTATAAAATTATTCCTAATCTTACCTTAAAAGATTTGAAGGAATTTCATGGGAAATATCTTAAAGATTCCAAAAAAACAATTCTTGTCCTAGGCGATGAAAAAGAACTTAATTTCAAGATTCTGAAAAAGTATGGTAAAGTGAAGAAATTGAAATTAGAAAAAATATTCGGATATTAATAACTTAGTTTTTTATTCGTTTTTTTGAGATTTGTCTTTTCCTGATTACAGGATTAGCTTATGTATTTTGTTTAATTGTTTAAGTGATTTTTTGATTTGATTATAAATTGCTAAAGAATTCTTATATATAGAAAATGTTAAGAATAATTTCAAAAATTA
>CAYLPA010000462.1:0-2087 GCA_964385385.1 uncultured Saprospiraceae bacterium
TCAATGTGGATAAAGCATGAACTTAGTTATGATGCTTTTCACAAAAACAGTAAGGATATTTATAGGGTGCACCGATATTTTTATGATCCGAATGGCAACGAGAATCTTCATTTACCAAATGTGGCTGCTCCAATTGCTCCATTGTTAAAAAATGAAATATTGGAAATTCAGCAAATAGCAAGGCTTAGTCATACCGGAATGGTCTTTTTGGTTGATGATAATAAGATACCTGAAAACAATGCTTGTTTTTCTGAACCTGAGATACTTAATATTTTTGATTTTGAAGGATTGCCAACGGATGAGAACTTACTGAAAGAACCTCTCACTTTAATTATTTCTGAAAAAGCTGCACAACGTTTTTTTCAAACAACAGATGCTGTCGGAAAGTCGCTAGAAGTAAAAGACGAATCAGGAAATAAATACAGTTTCCGCGTACAGGGGGTGTTTAAAAACTGGGGGCAAAACAGTCATTTTAATCCAGAGGTTTATATTTCATTCAGTACATATGAATCAATAGTTGGACAAGATGAGTTGAAAAGCTGGAGTAGTAATAATTATGAAACATTTGCCCTGATTCCACATATGCCAGAAAATATAGATTCCAAACTGGATGGTATTATTAACAAACAATTTGAGAATGGCAGCAAAGGGACAAAAATAAGATTGGAAGGTCTTACCGATATTCACTTTAACTGGTACAGTAACCGTTCATATATTTATATCCTGGCATCGGTTGCGTTTTTAATTTTAATCCTTGGCAGCATCAACTACATGAATTTAAATGTTGCTATGTATACCAAACGCGTGAAGGAGATTAAAATAAAAAAAGTAGTTGGTGCTTCCAAAACATCCCTTATAGTACAGTTAATAGCAGAGTCTGTCTTCTTCTGTATTATTTCCGTTGCAGTTACATTAGGAATTGTTTTGGCTTTCTCTTCCAGTATAAGCGAAATTATCGGGAACAATTTTCATCTGATAATTGGCGATAATGCAGATTTAGTTATTGGCATTATTATTATATCAGTTATTACAGGAATTATTTCCATTATTTATCCCGTTCTGATGGTTTCATCATTTAAACCGATAATATCCAGTGGAAAAGAAAAAATGAAAGCTGGAAATAAAACCTTTCGGGGAGGATTAGTAACATTTCAGTTTGCAGTTTCAATTGCCCTGGTAATTTCATTTTTGTTTGTTTATAAGCAGATAAACTTCCTACAGCATAAAAATTTAGGTCTCAATAAAGAAAATATTGTTGTAATAGCTTCCACTCCACAAATCAATAAAAAATTAGATGTATTTAAACAACAGTTGTCTCAAAATCCAAATATTCTTTCCGTATCTGCGTCAAAAAGAACACCGTCTCAGGGGCTTTGGGATTCTGGTTCGGCAAAGGTTATTTCGGATGGCAATTCTCACCCACTTAATTTCAGATTAGCTAACATTAGGGTGGATGAGGATTTCCTTTCCACATACAAAATTGAACTTGCAGCGGGTAAATTTTTTAATGAATTTAATGATTCCGAAAAAGGATATATAATTAATGAAACGGCTGCGAAAAGTATTGGATGGGATAGGCCGGAGGATGCAATTGGAAATCAAATCAATTATAGTGGACAGATTGAAAAAATAATAGGTGTAACAAAAGATTTTCATTATGAATCCTTACATATTCCGGTTACACCAGTTATTATGATGTACCGCCCCTCAAGTTTTAATTCGGTATCTGTTCTGATTTCTCCTCTCGAAAAAACCAAAACACTGGCTTATATCGAAAACATTTGGCAGCAATACAATGTGCAGGATAATATGTTTTCTTATGAGTTTCTGGATGACCGTTTTAAAAGACTTTACACTGCTGAGGAAAATATCAAACAACTATTGAATTACTTTATGATAATTGCCCTTTCAATTGCTATTCTGGGATTAATAGGATTGTCAATGTTTATTATCCAACAACGGACTAAAGAAATAGGAATCCGCAAAGTAAACGGAGCAAAAATATTTGAGATTTTGGCGATGCTTAACAAAGACTTTGTAAAATGGGTGACCATAGCCTTTGTAATTGCTACACCCATTGCGTACTA
>CAYLPA010000463.1:0-2070 GCA_964385385.1 uncultured Saprospiraceae bacterium
TGAAAGCAATGCCTAATACTGTCATAGTAGGAAGCCAAACAGCAGGTGCAGATGGAAACATAACTTATTTCAAATTCAGTCAGAATATTCAAACAGGATTTACATCTTTAGGTGCATTTTATCCTGACGGAACAGAAACACAGAGAATAGGAATAGTACCCGATAGCTTTGTTTACATTACTGCAGAGGGCATCAGGCATGGCAGGGATGAAGTTTTGGAAAAAGCACTTGAAATTGCTGGTTGTGTTACTTCTATTGAAGATAATGAGGCGACAAAAAGCGAATTAAGTGTTTATCCTAATCCTACGTCTGGTATAATAACAATAGATTTAGGAAAAACTTACAAAGCAGTAGAAGTAACAATCAGAAATGTATTAGGGCAGGTTGTTTTAACTAAGAGTATTAAAATTACCAATAAGCTAAGTTTTGAAATTGAGGGTGCAAAAGGAATTTATTTTGTTGAGTTACGGACAGCAGATGGTAATGTGGCTCAAATGAAAGTTGTAAAACAATAAGGTTTTGCTAACAATAAATTAAAATTATTAATCCCTGTAGCTAAAGGACGAATTTTATTATGAACCTTGGTTTTTATCTTTTCAGGAGGAATTTATTATATTCGCTTTATAAATGAAGATTTTACTTGGACAAGAAGATAATAATAGAATAGAAGTTTAGTCTTTTTCGTTTATGAAAAGATTCCTCGTTTTATTTCAAATTGAATTTCTTAAATAAATCGGCAAGTTTGTCTTTATAATCAGAATGTTTCTTGATTTCTTTTGAGCAATTAATATTATATAAATTAGGAATTTGTCCTTCGTAAACTGGAGAAATTCCAATTGGTTTTTCAGTGTTTTCAAAATTTTCAAAAATAAATTTTAAAACATAATCTTTTGTAGAATATAAATTTGTTAATGATTTTACCTTGTGTATATTATTTACCAGCTTTGATTTCTCAATCGTAGCACCGGCTAAAATAAAAATTTCATCCACAATATCTTTTTCAAGTTCATCTAAGGCAAAAGAAACCAGCCTTGCACCCAAACTGTGGCAAATAATAATAATTTCTTTTCTATTTGAAGTTTTTGATTGCAAATCTTTAATATTATTAACTAAAGCTTTTGCATAAAAAGTTGAATGTTGTTTAGCATCATTCCAGTCGGTAGTAAATTTTTCGGTATCATAAGATATTTTCAATGCTAATCGATGATTCAAATTTCTTATAACTTTGTTTAGTTCACGGCAAGTAATAATGTTCCAGTTGAAAATAGAAATTGAAGAATCGGGATAAATTTCTTTAAGATTTTTTAACCATCTGGTAGTGTATGTTGGGTCTTCGGGTTTAGATAAAATTCCTGAAACAATAATAATTTCTTTATTGTTTGTTCCTTCGCTAAGATTAATTAATAAATTTTTGTTATTCTGAGCTTCTTGGGCTTTTTTGAATGTATGAAAACGAATAATATCATCGTTTAACAAAAACATAACCCATGAAATAACAAGTGCATCATCAATATATCCAATAACAGGAATAGTATCAGGAATTAAATCGTAAGGGGAGATTAAATATTCTAAAGAAAAAATAATCCATTTTTTTGAAATTCCAAATAGATAAAATTCTTTTTCATTTAAAATGTCAAATAATAATTGAGCGTTTTTTAAAAGTTCCTGAAGTTTGCTTGTAGTTTTTAATTTTGATGATAATTCCTTAAGTTTTTCTATTTCGTCAGGAGTTTTATCTTTAACTTTTTGTTCATCTATTTCTGTTATTAGTTGAACTTTTTTCTCGAATAGTTTTTTTTCCTTTTTTGATAAACTTTTTTTCATTTTCTTTATTTTAACTTAATGATATAAGGATAAAAATGTTTTTATTAAAATATTGATTCAAAGTTAATGTATTTTTGTTGAAAATTGAATAATATTTTATTAGAAGTCCCCTTAATTGTTATTTTTGTTAAAATTTAAATTTTATTGAAGAACCAAAATCATTAAAATGAAAAGAAATAAAAATCTTGTTCTTATTTTATTAATTTTTTTATTAGTTAATAATATATCCTTTTCACAAATAAATAT
>CAYLPA010000464.1:0-2059 GCA_964385385.1 uncultured Saprospiraceae bacterium
TTTAGATATTTTTACCTTACATTTGTAAAAAATTTATAAACCAAAAGAAATTATTATGAAAACAAATTATTTGCTTCCAAACAAATTAAAGAAATTTGGGTGGGTATTTTTTATCATTGGCTTTGCTTTATGGATTCTATCTATGATATTTACTTCGGAGCCTGATTTTCTTAATTTCAAAGTATTTGCAATTTCTGATACATTCATTTTTAGTGATGAACTCTTTTTTGAAATGACAGAGAATAATGTTTTTGATGAGATTATTGGATTACTATTAATTTTTGGTTCAATTTTTATCGCATTATCAAAAGAGAAATCAGAAGATGAATTCATTTCAAAAATCCGTTTAGAATCTCTTGTTTGGGCTACTTATATTAATTATGCTATATTAGTACTTGCAATCTTATTTATATTTGGTTTTTCTTTCTTTACCGTACTTGTTTATAATATGTTTACTTTATTGATTTTCTTTCTAATCAGGTTTAATTGGATGATTTATAAATTAAAAAAATCTGTAAAAAATGAAGAATAGTATCAAAGTAGAAAGAGCCATAAAAAATATTACTCAGGCACAGTTAGCTAAGTTGGTTAGTGTCAGTCGTCAAACTATTAATGCAATTGAGTTGGGGAAGTATAATTTATCTACAACACTTTCATTGAAAATTGCTCATGTTTTTGAGAAAAATGTAAACGATATTTTTCAGTTGGAAGAATCTGATTGGAAAAAAATTTAAGAAAGCTACAAAGGATTTTATTCAAGAATAACAAACTTCCCCCAACTTCTTTTAGGAGTTTTTTGATTTGTTAGCTTATAAATATAAGTACCGAGTTTAAAAAGTTCAGCATCCAAAATAATTTTATTCTCAGATATATTTTCCTTGCTAAACACAAGATTACTTTTAATATCATAAACAGATAGCTGGTAGAGTTCTGCTGTAGGATTTTCAAATTCAATAGTAAATTGGTTAATCGCAGGATTTGGATAAATGCTAGATTTTAAAGTCTTAAAACGTGTCTCTGAGATACCTTCAACAAAACTTGAAAAGCATATATCATCATACATAAGCCCTCCTAAATTGTCATATATACTATCACTTGTGAAAGTAAAACGAAATAAAATTGTATCACCAATTTGAACATTAAAAACTGAACCAATATCGGCTATTAATACATCAAAATATTTCCATCCATTTGAGTTTCCTGTTAAAACAAGTTTTTGAGAATACCATGAAAATGAATTATAAACAGTATCATTTATTACATCAACCCATAATGCTCCATTATCAGGGGAAAATTCAATCCGTCCAAAATCATTTAGCGAATCAGTTTGTACCTTATAGTATCCATAAAACATTTTCAATCCATAGAAATCACCCAAATTTGCTATATTTTCTATTATAAAAACAGAATTATTATTAATCGGGTAGGGATTAATTGTATCAGTGATTATTACATTTACCGGACTACTCGCCGTGTTTAAAACTGTTTTTTGTGGCTGACCGATTTGCCATAAATTTTGTGTATTACTTGTATCAATTTTTAAATGACTCATACACAAAGTATCTTCAAAACTTAAACAATAATTTTCACATGGATTTTTTTGTGCTAATAGAAAATTAGCGTTAAAAATAAGTAGTAATATTATTAGTTTTTTCATTGTTTATAATTTTTTGGTTAATAAATTGTTTTTTTTAAAGAAAAATAAATTTACCCTAACTCAATCAAAATTAATAATTTTATTATACAAATTTATTAAAAAATCACAAATTATCAAAATTATATGAAAAATTATTGCTTTATTTTTATCTTGTTTAAAATTTCAACAAATCCCTTCACAAAATAATTTATCTTTGTTTTTTAAAATAAAAACATAATACTATGAAAAAAATATTTCTTATTGCTTTGGCTTTTTGCCTATCATTAAATTTACTCGCAGGACCCGGTGATACTACTACTGTTCAGTTTTTCACATTTAATTCAACAAGGGACTCTATAGTAAAATTTCCTTCAGATACTGTTAGTTTCGAAAAAGTTCTAATGTATTATACTTTAAAATGCA
>CAYLPA010000465.1:0-2056 GCA_964385385.1 uncultured Saprospiraceae bacterium
TATATATTGGTCTGCAAATGTCATTTGTTCGTCTTTTTTAATATCACAGCTAACGTTAAGTATATGAAAAGTAAGCGATTTCGAAGCACAAAAATTTCAACTTACAAGAAAGTTCGAGCGGGCTACAAGCCTTGATACTACTACTATCTCGCTTATTTTTTATATACATTGTTCTACACCGTTTTTTATTCAAATTCAAGCGTTGGTTGACTTTCATAGATTTCAATTCTATTCTTTGCCATTTCACAATACTCTTCACTCATATCTATTCCTATGTAATTTCTATTATGCTGAACCGCAACTTTGCAAGTAGTTCCACTACCGCACATTGGGTCTAAAACAATATCATCTTTATTCGTCCAAGAAATAATATGGTCTCTTACTAATGCACTTGGAAATGGTGCAGGGTGTCCTTTTGCTTCTTGGTCTTCTGCTTTTTTACCAACAACATACTCCCAAATGTTTCCTTTAATTTTTTTGTCTTTTACAGGTTTTGCTAATTTTTCTCTTTTCTGTTCACCTTTTGAATAATTCTTATAGGTTGTTCCGTTTAATTTTAAACCACCGTGCAAAGTATCTATCATAATTGAATTATGGGTCTTTACTGTCCCTTTGCTAAACACAAACATATATTCAAATACGTTACTGTATCGTTTCCTATATATTTGAGGAATAGGATTTTGTTTTTGAAAAATCATTGTATCGTGTAAATTAAATCCGATTTCTTTAAAATAAAGAGCTTGTTCAAAACTTGTTCCAGTTTCTGAGCCTTTTATCGTTGCGTCTGCTACAACCCAAACAACTACACCACCTTCTTTTGTAACTCTATACAATTCCTTTGCTATTTCTTTAAAAGGAAACACAAACCCTTTATATGTTCTAAGGTTATCATAAGGAGGTGAAGTAACTGTTAAATCAATCGATTTTTCGTCAAAATCTTTTAAAATTTCAACACAATTACCGACTGTTACAGTATTTATATAATTCTTTGTCATATTATTTTATTTCAAACAAACCATTGTCTTTTATACTTTCAATGATTTTGATTTTACTTTCAATTTTACTCAATTTTATTAATTCCTTTAATGCTTCATCGTGCGTCATTCGCATTATTTTTTCTCTCTCAGATGCCAAAAATTTCAATCCTTCATTTTTTGCAATACTAATTGCTTCGATTGAAGCCATTTTTTCGATTTTCCATAATTCATTTAAAATATTTGAAAAATCTAATATTGTTTTATTAATTGTAAGCCAATAATCATTTGCACTTTTTGAAGGATTTAATGCTGAAATAATCTCAAATATTCTATGTAACAATTCTTCTGCTTTTGAATGACTGTCTTCAATTGCATAATTTACCAAAAGAGACAAATGAGAATATGTAAAAACACACACATTTCTTGTTGATGCTTGTTGATATATTTGACTTGAACGACTTGGCAATTGATAAATAGGGGCTACAACCATAGCGTATGGTTTACCGTGTTTCCAACTATCCATTGCTTGAACTTTAAAATCTTTTTGATTTTTAGCTGTACGACTTAGTCTAAATGCTTTTGCGTCTGCAACAAAACTATATTTCTTTGCATAAACATCAACATCTGCAACATCTGCTCTTTCTGTTAAAACTGCACTTTTTAGACCCATTGCTTTATATGCAAATGCTAAAAGTGCGTCAGTATATTTTGAATATTGCTTTTCTTCACTTGTGTCGTGTCCATACATTTCAGGAATATTACCACAAAGACGCAAATGGTCAATTAAGGTAGAATTACCATATTTTTTGATTTCAAGTTCAAGTTTATTTTCAAGGCGTTGAGCTTCATCGGCAAAATTCCCATTTATATTCTTTATTTCTTCAATCCAAGACTCTCGTGTTAAAATTGCTTTTTTTGATATTATGCTCATTAATATTCCTTTAATTTTAATAATTTTCAAAGATACTTTTTATTTCAGTAGTCAACAATTTAATCTTGCACGGTCTTTCTTTAAATGGTGTAGAACGATTGCAATATGAAATTTTGGGCATTTTGAAACACAAAACTTTCAATTCATC
>CAYLPA010000466.1:0-2031 GCA_964385385.1 uncultured Saprospiraceae bacterium
AAAAATAATTATAATTTATATAAATGAATAACATTCAGTAGTAAATTTAATTTACTACTTCTTTGATAATAAGAATTAGACTTAATTTTTTTATAAAGGTTTAAAGTGAATGAAAAAAAATATTTTTTTGGGAGTTTTTTCTATAATTTACTTAGTTGGCAATAATTCATTTTTACCACTCGTAATTATATAATCCTTCGTTTAATCGGTCTTGTTTTTCTTCAGCGTTAAGTTTTAAATATTCGTTCTTTTCAGCTTGAATTTTTTGTTGTTTTTCTTTTTCTTCTTTTTGAATTTTAGAATAATATTTTTCTTCAATCTGGCTTTGAAAGAATTTTTTTGCTACAGTTGGGAAAAGCTCAAGTAATAATTCTTCTTTTTCGTTTTTTGCCAGTTGTTCATTATCAAATTCTTTAAAAATTGGATTATCTTGCTTTTTATACTTTGATGTATCATAAGGAATTTCTTCTTTGCTTCCGGTGATTTGTTTACGAAAATCAGGAGAAACAGGAATGGGAGTTTTTCCGTATTGCCCTCTAATTAAATTCTTGAACTGAACAGATGTGTTCGTAAAAAATGCTTTACCATTATTTTCATCGATTGCACAATTCACTGCTTGTACTCCAACTATCTGGCTTGTTGGAGTTACCAAAGGCGGACAACCTGCTTTGATTCTAACAATTGGTACTAATTCTAAAACTCTTTTTAAAAGATGTTCAAGTTTTAGTTGCTTCAATTGGTTAAGCATGTTTGAGTACATTCCTCCGGGAATTTCTGCTTTTTTAACATTAATGTTAGGTGCAGGGAAATTGAAATATTTTTCAATTTTATGAGTAGCTAATAATAGTTCTTTTTCTTTGTTGTTTTTCGCAAATTCAATTGCATCATCAAATAATTTGTCAATTCTAACAGGTAATACATAGTTAATAATATCAAAACTAACAGGTGGTTTGTAATTGTCGAATTCTGACAATTCTTTACGAATTTTTTTAAGTTTTTTATTTATTTTAGAAACTGCTTCTAAATTAACATCTGTGCTTAATCCTAATTTATATGCAAAATGTTGAATTATTTCAAAAGCAGGTGCTGCTGTTCCTCCTGCAAAATTTAAAATTGTAGTATCAACAATATCAACTCCATTTATAATTGCCATTAAAGTAGATGCTAATCCATATCCCGGAGTACAATGAGTATGAAAATCAATTGGTATTCCAACTTCGCTTTTCAAACGTTTGATAATCTTTCCTGACATAACTGGCGAAATCAATCCGGCCATATCTTTAATAGTTATTATGTCGGCTCCGAGTTTTTCTAACTCTTTAGCTTTTTTAACAAAATAATCAATAGTGAAAATATTGTGAGGAAGTTTTTTTAGATGAACAAGGGCTTTTATTTTTTCTTTTTTTGTGAATTTTGGGTCTATTGTATAACAAATTGCACAATCAGTCATTCCGCCATTTTCTTTAACAACCTTAATTGTTGATTTCATATTATCAACATCGTTTAAGGCATCGAAAATTCGCATAATTCCTATTCCCGATTGAATGGCATTTCTGTTAAATCCTTCAATAACTTCATCGGGATAAGGATTATAACCGAATAGGTTTCTGCCTCTTGACAGAGCTGTGAGTAATGAAGTGTCTCCAATGCCGGATTTAATTTTTTCTAATCTTGTCCAGGGGTTTTCGTTCAAAAAACGCATAACGGAATCAGGAACTGCACCTCCCCAAACTTCCATAGCATAGAAGTTTGCTTCTTTGAAAAAAGGTAGAATGCTGTCAACCTGCGACTGTGTCATTCTTGTTGCAAATAGTGATTGTTGTCCGTCTCGTAATGTGAGGTCTCGAATTAATAATTTATTCCTCATTATTTTTGATAATTGTTTTTAAGGATTAATGTAAAATTTAGTTCTTCAATAAAAAATCCAAAATTATAAAAATACTTTCTGAAATAAGTGATTTGATTGAAAAATATTAAATAATGCGAATCAAGGGTTAAGAATATTTTTGCCACAAAGACACTAAAACACAA
>CAYLPA010000467.1:0-2024 GCA_964385385.1 uncultured Saprospiraceae bacterium
CATACTGTGATGTTGTCCATTTCCAAATTTTTTGTATCCATGTTGATAATTGCGATACTAGGTTTGGTTTGTGCATAAATATTGATACTTAACAATAACATTACAACATAAATGCCAATTTGTTTTGTAGAATTTCTTTTAGTTTTCATTTCTTTAAATTTTTAATTAATAATTTTTCAGCAAATTTATATCAACATATTTCATAATAAAAACGACAACTTGCACACCTAATTTAAAATTTTGGGAATTTCATTAAAAAGACAATAGATAAAATCAAGAAGGAATATTTTTTGCGAATTTTGCAAATTAATTCATAAATTTATTATAATTTGCAAAAGATTAAGTATTACATAATTGAAGTTTACAAAAAAAATCTGTGATGGAAACAAATAATAAAGACTCTATCCAACAACAATTCCTAAAAAAAATCGAAGATATCATACCTTCGAACAGCTCCTTAGTTTATGAATTAAGCGATGCATTAGATGTTAGTAACGATAGTGCTTACAGGAGGATTCGTGGCGAAACTGCACTTTCAATTGGAGATGTAATAAAACTTTGCGACCACTTCAAAATTTCATTCGACTCCTTCAGTCATTCTGAATCAGGACATGTTACTTTCAGCTATACAAAAATGAATAAGGAAGAACATAGCTTTGAAGAATATCTAAGTTCCATGATTAGTGATTTAAAAATAATAAAGTCAGCAAAAGATAGCATGATAATTTATGCTGCTGAAGATATACCCATATTTCATAATTATAGATACCCCGTTTTATCCGCATTTAAAATGTTCTATTGGATGAAATCAATAATGAATATTTCTTCTCTGGAAAATAAAAAATTTGACTCATCCAAAATCTCAGATAAAATGAAAGATTTGGGCAAACAGATTATTGCTCTATACACTTCAACACCTTCTGTTGAAATTTGGACTGATTCTACTATTCAAAGCGCTATTAAACAAATAAGTTTTTACTGGAATTCCGGTATGTTTTCTTCCGCTGAAGATGCTATAATGGTTTGTAGTGAATTGAAACTTGCAATATCAGACATTCAAAAACAAGCAGAATTAGGAACAAAATTTATTTCGGAAGAAATGAAGAATGTTAACAAAGGTAACTATTCGGTTTATTTCAGTGAGATTGAAGTAACAAATAACTGCGTTCTTGTCAGCCTTGGGAACACTAAACAAGTTTATCTGGGACATCAAACATTTAACACCATGGCAACTGCCAATATTAATTATTGTAATGAAATTGAGCAATGGCTTAATAACATTATAAAGAAATCAACATTAATCAGCGGCATATCTGAAACTCACCGTTATCAGTTTTTCAGGAAAGCATTTAATGCCATTGATGGATTAATTAATAAGATTAATGAATCATAAAGCTAAGCTGAATTATTCACACGTTTATTGTAAAGTACTTATGCTATGGGAAAAGAGCTTGAAAAATTTGCACCTTTTTTTCAAAACTTTCGTATAGCAAAATAAAATAAAAAAACTTACGTTATCAATCAAAAAAAAGAAAAATCATATTGAAGATTCTTAAAATCATATTATTAATCTGTATTACTTATTTCTCAATTTTGCTACCTGAAGCGAAAGCCCAGAGGCATGTTGAAAACCTTCCTAAATATGATTTTAAGAAATATCATTTTGGCTTTACTCTCGGATTTAATGAAATGAACTTTGTTGTTAAACCGGTTAAAGACCTTGAGCAATTCGACACATTACTTGTTATTGAACCAGCGCCCGATTATGGTTTCAACATTGGCATTGTTTCAAGTGTGAAATTACTTGAATATCTTGATTTAAGATTTGTCCCTACCCTTTCGTTTGGCGACAGAATTATTGAATACTCTCTATTAGTTGATGAAACAGAAATAGTAAAACAACAAAAGAGAACTGAAACAACCAATATTGATTTTCCTTTAACTTTAAAATATAAATCCAAAAGAATTACTAACACCAGAGCTTATGTAGTAGGTGGCATAAGATACAGCATAGACTTAGCATC
>CAYLPA010000468.1:0-2002 GCA_964385385.1 uncultured Saprospiraceae bacterium
TAATTAGAAAAATATTTACTAATTTTCATGTTGCAAAAAATATTGGATTATGACAGAAGAATTTCTTCATTATATATGGAAATACAGTTTGTTTGATAAAGATTTGATTTTATCATCAGGCGAAATTGTTGAAATTTTAAATGCTGGTTTGCATAATTTTGATGCAGGTCCCGATTTTTTCAACGCAAAAATAAAAATCGAAAACACAATCTGGGCAGGAAATGTTGAAATTCATATTAACTCATCGGATTGGAAAAAGCACAACCATCACATCGATAAAAGTTATGATAATATTATTCTGCATGTTGTTTTTAATAATGACTCTGAAATTAAACGAGCTAATGGCGAAATAATTCCGACTGTTGAAATCAGTGGAAAATTTAATATTAAACTCCTTGAAAAATATCAGGGATTTATGAATAACAAACTGTGGATTCCTTGTCAAAATCAAATTCAGGATGCTAATAAATTTGTTGTTTCAAAATGGTTTGAAAGATTGTTAATCGAACGTCTTGAAAAGAAAACAGAAAATATTTACAAAACATTAGAACTGTATAATAATAATTGGAAGCAGACATTTTATCAACATCTTGCCCGAAATTTTGGATTTAATCTTAATGCCGAACCATTTGAACTTCTGTCAAAATCTTTACCCGAAAATTATCTTGGCAAACACAAAGATAAAATCTTTCAAATTGAAGCATTATTGTTTGGACAAGCAGGATTGCTTGATAAAAATTTTATTGATGATTATCCTTCTAATCTTCAAAAAGAATACCTTTTTTTGAAACATAAATTTTCTTTAGAGCCAATTGACAAACATCTTTGGCGATTTATGCGTTTGCGTCCGAGCAATTTCCCTACATTGAGAATTGCTCAGTTTGCCAATCTTTATTCTAAATCCGATGATTTGTTTTCTATCATTCTGGAAACCGGAAATTATAAAGACATATTTAAAATCTTTGATGCTACAACTTCACCCTATTGGGAATCACATTATGTTTTTGATAAACTTTCGGTGAAAAAGAAAAAAATATTAGGAGAAAATGCTGCTAATTTATTAATCATTAACACAGTTGTTCCTTTTTTATTTGCCTACGGAAATTATAAAAATATTCAATCATTCAAGGATAGAGCTTTGGAATTTTTAGAACAAATTCCGGGAGAGAAGAATTCTATCATCAATAGATATGAAAAATTAGGAATGACTTCTAATAAAGCTTATCACACTCAGGCATTGTTAGAATTAAAAAAGAATTATTGTAATTTGAAAAAATGTTTACAGTGCAGCATAGGAAATGAACTATTGAAAAATGGGTAACTAATCTTGTGCTGAAAATTAATAAAGATAAAGTATTTTTATAATTATTATTTACCCTTTGTGTTAATTGTGTTTCTTTGAGAATCATTGTGTAATAGCTGTTTCACAAAGAATCACAAAGAAGACACTGAGTTTCACAGAGAAATATTATAATTGACTTCGAGATTTTAATGGATAAATATTATTTTGAGGTGCTGGAAATGAAATAAAGACTAACAACTTGGAATAAGAACATGAGTTTTTCGAAAAAAACAAATGTTTATTCAATAGTATAAACAAAACTTATAAAAAAATAAGGTAATAAGGTTACAGACTGTGTTTACATTTTTTTACTAAGGTTAATAGGTTGAAGATAAGGTTTTTACTAATGTAATAATATGCCATTATATGATTTCTGCATAATTCCAAAACCTTATTTTGTAAAAACAAACCTTAGTAAAAAAACATGACGACCACTTCACAAATCTTATTAACCTTATTAAAACAAACTATACTAAAAGTCAATATGTACAAATATCTTTTCTCCAGCACCTCAAAATAATATTTAGCCATTTTAACACTGATTAGTTACAAAAATGGATAATTTTTTATAATTTCGGGAAATAATATTTAAAAACACTTTTATTGGTTCTACTGTTATTTTAAAGGTTGTGAGAATATTAAATATTAAAAAATTACAAA
>CAYLPA010000469.1:0-2001 GCA_964385385.1 uncultured Saprospiraceae bacterium
CCAGAATTATTTTAAAAGAATTCAACCGATGAATTTATGCATGGCAAAAACTCATTCAACAACTTTTTTCCCAAAAAAATGAACAATCAAGTAAAGAACAATCAAAGCAAGCGGAAACAAGATTAATGGTGAAATTCCAAAAGCCGATGGAATAGTTCCAAAAACAATGGCAACACCTCCAACAGTTAAGGCATAAGGTAATTGTGTTCTGACATGTTCGATATGATTGCACGAACTGGAGAGAGAACTCAAAATAGTTGTGTCGGAAATTGGTGAACAATGGTCGCCGAAAACTGAGCCGGCAAGAATTGATGAAACAACATTATAGAAAATAGCAAGATTGGCATTGTAATCGAATCCGAATTTTTCACAAACAAGCCAGGAAGCAGGAAGCATCAATGGATAAAGAATTGCCATTGTGCCCCATGAAGAACCTGTTGAGAAAGCAATTAATGCAGATAAAATAAAAGTCAAAGTTGGCAGCCAGTAGGGAGAAATGTTTGTGTCTAACAGGCAGTATGACAAAAAATCTGCGGTATGTAAATGTTCGGTTATCAATGCTAAAGACCATGCCAAAACAAGTATCATCAGAGCAGGAAGCATTGTCTTAAATCCGTTTATTAGGCTGTTTATACAAGATTTTAAGGAAATAATTCTTTGTGCTAATGTCATGAATATTGCTACCAAAATACTTAATAAAGATGACCATAATAATGCTTTTAATGAATCAGCCTTTCCTATGATACTCCATATTCCATTTCCTTCAACACTTGTTTCTTTGCCTGTTACATACAAACCTACAATTGTCCCAAAAATCAAAACCAAAACAGGAATCACGGCATTATACCAGTGGGCTTTAATATTGTCGGATATTTCAAGATTATTATCTTGAATGTTTTGAGCATTATCCGATGAAATTTTTAATGATTTCCTTGCTTTTCTTTCGGCAGTGAGCATAGGTCCGAAATCTTTTTTCTTAAATATTATTATCAGAACAAATGCTAAAGTAAAAATTAGGTAGAAGCGAGTGTTTAAAGATTTAATAAAAACATTATAAGCTCCCTCGTTAATACCGATAGCATTTATGCCATCCTGAATATAGCTTAATTCAATTCCAATCCATGTTGTGATAAGAGCTAAAGATGCAACGGGAGCAGCAGTAGAATCAACAATATAAGCAAGTTTTTCTCTTGAAATTTTCAGCTTATCAGTTATTGGTCGCATAGTGTTACCAACTACGAGAGTGTTGGCATAATCATCGAAAAAAATTGCAATGCCGAGCAGCCATGTTATGAATTGTCCCGAACGTGGCGAATAGGCGTATTTAAGCATTATTTTAACTACTCCTTTCATGCCTCCATTTTGAACAATAAGATTTACCATGCCTCCGATAAAAAGCGAAAACAGTAAAATTATCATGTGTGAACCGTTTGTCAAAGAATTCAAAACATAAGTGTCAACTATGGCAAACAATCCATAAAAAACAGATTCCAGAATATTATAACCTTGATAAAATTGAATAATTGATGTGCCAATTAATAGTCCGATAAATAATGCTGTAAAAACTTCTTTAAATATCAGAGCAATAATAATAGCGAGCAGAGGCGGGAGAATTGAAAGCCAAATTGGGATAGGGTTTATAGTTTTGCGGTAGGAAAATTTGTCAAGTGAAAATAGAAAATTCTCTTTCTTTGAAAATGTATGATGAATTATTGCTTTTCCGTTTTTGAATATTATGGTTTTGTGTGTTTTGTTAATTTTAACAGGTATAGCTTTTCCCTCAAAATAATCTCTTTTCTCATTGTTTTTGAAAAAAATGCTTATTTCGGTTTCAACATTCTGAACAATAATTTTCCGGAAAGTAATATTTATATCATCCTTTGAGATTTCAATGTTTTTGTTTTCTGCAATACAGAAAAAGGGGAGAATAAAAATAATAAACAGCAATAATACTTTATAAATCTTCTTCATTAACACTTTGATTAAAGCTGTTAAAATTAA
>CAYLPA010000470.1:0-2000 GCA_964385385.1 uncultured Saprospiraceae bacterium
TTTGATTTTTTTGCAGGTTTCTTTTGATGTTCCTGGATTTTTTTCAACAATGCTTTTTCGTCAATAAATCTTTTTATAAAAAACATTTGTCCGAAAGTAATAACATTAGCAAGGAAATAATAATAACTCAATCCTGAGGCATAATTATTAAAAATTCCGAGAAACATAATTGGCATCATATACATCATAAGTTTCATGCCGGGCATTTGCTGGCTTGAAGCCATCATTTGATTGTTAATCTTTGTATAAAAAATCGTTGAAACAGTCATTAATAAGGTGAACAAACTAACGTGGTCGCCATAAAACGGAATACTAAATCCTAAGTCAAGTATTGAATCATAAGAAGAAAGATCAGTTGCCCATAAAAAGCTCTGTTGCCTAAGCTCAATAGAAGCAGGGAAAAACCTGAACAGTGCAATCAAAATAGGAAATTGCAGAAGCATAGGAACACAACCAGCCATTGGATTAACACCGGCTTTCTTGTATAGAGCCATAGTTGCCTGTTGCTTTTTCATGGAATCTTCCTTTTTAGGAAATTTCGCTGTAATCTCATCAACCTGCGGTTTTAGAACTCTCATCTTTGCTGATGATTTATAAGTTTTATAAGCTATAGGGAACAATACTATTTTTAGAAGAACGGTAAGAATAAGAATAATAATTCCGTAATTAAGATTAAAAGTTTCAAGAAAATTAAAAACAGGAATCACTGCAAACCTGTTAATCCATTGCATAAGGAAAAAACTCCAGCCCAAAGGTATTTGTCGTTCGAGGTCTAAATTGTATTTTTTTAAGATATTATATTTGTTTGGACCGAAATAATATTTCATCGGAAAACTTTGGTCAATTCCATAATTATAAGGAATTTCAAATTCGGCTTCCATAGACCTTAAATAACGCTCTTGAGGATTTTCTTTTGTGAAAGTTTTCACATTTGCAGATGAGAAACTGCTTGAAGCTATCAGTGCAGAGTTGAAAAACTGCTGTTTAAAAGCAACCCATTTTATTTGGGATTTCAGGCTTTCTTCATCATCCTTAGTTTCGGAAAGATAATCAACATCTTCTTCGAAATATTTATAATAAACCGTTGGACCACTTACTCTTGAAACTGACTTTTCCTGAGTTAGCAAATCTGCTTTCCAGTTAAGTACAAGATAATTTGTGTTTGGAGCTATTATTTCATCAAGTCCAACAAAATTTATATCAAACCCCATCATATTGTTATTGCCTTTAAGAGTATAAAGGAACTCAACATAACTATTCTTATCATATAAAGCCTCTGTAGTATTTGGATAAAGACGCATAGCAAATTTTAAAGAGTCGTTTCCTTTTATGCTAATAGAATCTTTACCTTCGAATTTGCTATCTTCCCAAAAGGGCTGAAAATACATACTGTCGGTAGTAATATTCAAGCGGTTAATCGTATTGAAAGTAAAACCAAAAGTTGAAGCATTTTCTTGAAACAATATCAGCGGAAGTGTATCGTAGGTTTGAAAATTCTTAAGCAAGACTGAAGAAATCCTGCCACCTTTTGACGAAATTTTTATTTTATATAATTCATTTTCAATTATGAAATGCTTATCATTAGGTTTCGAAGCATTTGAAAACATACCTAATTTAGCTTGGTTTTCAATAACATTAAGTGAATCTTTTAATTGAGAAACTATTTTTGCTATTGAATCTTTAAGCAATTTTGTTCCTTGAATATCTTCTTGTGGAATTTGAGTTTGAGTTTGAGCCTGAGCAAAACTTATTGAATCATTAATCCTTTGCTGTTCATTTTGCTGAGCAATTTGCTGCAAAGAATCCTGTTTTCTTTTCATTGCTTCTTGTTCTTCTTTCGATGGTTTGTTTAGAACGCTCCACAAAATCAATATCCCAAAAATTAACAATAAACCTAAAACCGTATTTCTATTCATAGCACTTATATTAAAAAATAAATTTTGGCAAAGATAATCAAATGAATGAAAATTAAAATGTAAAATTAATTTGGAGTGAAAATT
>CAYLPA010000471.1:0-1979 GCA_964385385.1 uncultured Saprospiraceae bacterium
CAACCAAGCCATTAAGCCCATGCCAATTTCAAGGCTTTTCTCGTCGATTTCAAAAGTTGAAGAATGAAGACTTGAAGTAATTCCTTGTTTTTTGTTTCCGGTTCCAAGACGATAGAAGCAAGCCGGAGCATTATCGGCAAAATATGAAAAATCTTCTGCCGTCATTCTAAGGTCAATATCGAGTACGTTTTCTTTGCCAAGAAAATCTTGTGCTGATTTTCTGGCTTTTTCAGTGGTTTTTTTATCATTAACTAAAAACGGATAACCGTGAGCAATCCTCACATCACAACTTCCGCCAGCATTTTTTGCAATTGACTGAGCTGTTGCTTTAATCTTTTTATGAATTTCTTTTCGCCAAGGCTCATTAAATGTTCTGATAGTACCATCAACTTTAACAACATCAGGAATAACATTGGTTCTTCCTTCGCCAATTATTCTTCCAAAAGACAAAACAGTCGGCACTGAAGGAGAAGCATTTCTGCTAACTATTTGTTGAAGAGAAATAATAATGTTTGAAGCAATCACTATGGGGTCAACAAGTTTATCGGGTAATGCCGCATGTCCACCTTTTCCTTTGATGGTAAGATAAACTTCATCGGTTGAAGCCATATACATATTGCTTTTCATTCCGACTTTTCCGACTTCCATTTCCGGTTCAACATGCTGTGCAAAAATCTTATTTACCTTTGGATTTTTCATCACACCTTCTTTAATCATCCTAATTGCTCCACCAGGATAAGATTCCTCCGATGGTTGGAAAATCAATTTCACACTTCCTTTAAATTCATTTTTTAGCTCATTTAATATTTTAGCTGTTCCGAGCAGAGAAGCAATATGAGCATCGTGTCCGCAGGCATGCATCACTCCCTGATTTTGCGATTTGTATTCACAAGTATTTTTTTCGTTTATTGAGAGTGCGTCCATATCTGCACGCAAGGCAATGATTTTTGAATCAGGGTTTTTTCCTTTGATTATTCCAACTACACCGGTTTTTGCAATTCCCTGCTGATAAGGAATGCCATATTCTTTAAGTCGGGAGGCAATAAAATCTGAAGTTTTGTATTCTTCAAACGATAGTTCAGGGTTAGAATGAATATGCCTTCTTATTTTAACTATTTCAGAAAAATAATCTTTTGATAATTTTTTTATTTTTTGCTTTATGCTGTTCATTAATATCTTTGTTGGGCTAAGGTTATCTTATTGAAAATTCAACAGTAACAACAGCTTTTATTGTTTTTTCTTTTGAATAAGTATCGTAATTTCCATAGTCTGAAACTTCGGTAGAATTAGCTGATGTTATTTGAAAAACTCCCTGACTTGCATAGGTCAGACCGCCAACTTTGCTTCCTGTGTTTATTGCAAGTTGTTCGGCTCTAAGTTTTGCATTTTGAGCAGCTTTTGCCAACATTTCAATTTTCAAATCATTAATTTTTGTGTAGAAATATTGTGGACTTGTTGAATAAAATTTAACACCTTTTATTATTAGGGAAGTTGATTCTTTCGACACCTTTGAAATCATGTTTAGATTTTTTGATTTCACCGAAACTGTTTGGCTTAATTTATACCTTTCAATTTCGTTTGTATTCCCATAACCATCTTCTGATTTTTTAAATAAAGTGCTTGTGTTTATTGATGAGAAAGTAATTTTTTCGGCATCAAATCCTTCGGAAACCAAATATTCTTTTACGATGTTTTTATCCTTTTCCAATTTTTCATAAGCAATATCCAAAGAAATTGCTCTTCTGTTGAAACTTCCCGACCAAGTAGCCAAATCCGATGTAATATTTAATTCGGCATAACCTTTTACTTTTATCGTTTGCTCGTTTTGTTTTTCTATTTTCTTTGCAGCCTTATAATTGAAAGCAACAATAGCAGAAGAAATTATTAATCCTATTGCTAAGAATAATCCTAATTGTGAGTATTGTTTCATTTTAAATAATTTTTGGTTAGCTAAATTAGTTAAAAAAACATTAATCGGT
>CAYLPA010000472.1:0-1977 GCA_964385385.1 uncultured Saprospiraceae bacterium
TGATACATTTCATTGATTTTATTACCTGCATCACGGGCTATATGCACAACAGAACTTTTGTGGTCCATAAAAGTAACTTTTAAATCCGGTCCGCATAAAAGTGTAAAAGGAATTTTCTTAAGGTCTTCAGAAGTTAAAACACTTCTTTCGAGAGCCAACTCCCAAGTTTTGGCAGTTTGATTTCTTAGTTCTTCATCCTGAATCCAGTTTAGTTCAGGCCAAAGGTTGAATACTTCTTTTGTCATAATTATTTTTTTATAAAATTAATTATTTAGTGTTAATCCATTTTGAAATAAGCACCAAATGACAAAAAACAAAAAACAAATAAATTTCAAATTCCAATTTTCAAATGTTCAAAACGGTTTGGGATTTGAGATTTTATTCATTGGAATTTATCCAGACGGACAAGTTTTGAGATTTGGTACTTGTCTTTTGTTATTTAAATTACAATTTTGCAATCACAGCATCCGCCATTTGTGTTGAAGAAGCTGCTCCTTTTTCTACTACATCTGGCCTACCCACCATTTTCATCATATCGTAAGTTCTTGTTTTTCCTTCTGAAATAACTTCTGCAACAGCTTTTCTGATTTTCTTAGCAATTTCATTTTCATTGATAAAATCGAGCATCATACAAGTTGATTCTATCATTGCAATTGGGTTTACAATTGAAGTTTTGAAATCAGCATATTTCGGAGCAGAACCATGAGTAGGTTCAAACAATGCAATTTCTTCTCCGAGATTAGCTGAACAAGCAAATCCCAAGCCACCAATTAATCCTGCAAAACCATCAGAAACAATATCTCCAAACATGTTGCCGGCAACGATAACTCCGTAATTCTCGGGATTTTTTGTAAGCCACATCATTTGAGCATCAATGTTAGTGTTCCATAATTCAATTTCAGGAAAATCTGCTTTTTGAATTTCTTTAGCCAATTTAAACATCATGCCCGAAGTTTCGCGAATAACATTAGGTTTTTCGCAAAGAGTAACAGATTTATACCCATATTTTTTTGCATGACCAAAAGCAGCTCTGAGAATTCTTTCAGTAGCTTTTTTAGAGAAAATTCTTGTGGAAATTGATAATTCTTCACGAGGAACTTTTCCAAAGTTTTTAACAAATTTGGGATTAGTCATCAAACCATCATAAACTTTATCAGGTGGATTTGTCCATTCTACGCCTCCATAAAGTCCTTCGGTGTTTTGTCTGAAAATTACTACATCAATTTCAGGTTCATTAATTTTGTCTCCAATTCCCCTGCGAACAAAATTTAAAGGATTTCCTTTGTAAGTATGACAAGGACGTATGCAAACATCAAGGTTGAAATGTTGTCGTAGAGCAACAATAGGGCTTGAATAAATATATCCTTTGCTTTTTAATTCTGAATTTAGTTCTTCGGCAGCATCATCTTTAGGTTTTGATGTGATAGCACCAAACAATCCGATTTTATGTTTTTCGAGCAAATTGATAGTTCTGTCAGGTAAAGGATTTCCTTCTGCTTTCCAAAATTTCCATCCTATATCTCCTTCGATATATTCTGCATCAAAACCTGCTGCTGTTAACACTCTAATAGATTCTTCTAAAACAACTCTTCCGATACCATCACCGGGCAGAGTTACAATTGTTCTTTTTGCCATAATTATATTTGTTTTACTAATTTTTTAATTAATAATATTAAAGTCCAAAAATACAATTCAAAAATTAATTTCCAAACAAAATTAATTTTTAATATTAAGATTTTATTAAAAACATATAAGAAATTTTAATATTTATTAAATCATGTTAGATAGAAAGGAATTTATATAAGGGAAAGATTGTTATTTTAGAAAAGAATAAATGTTTTTAATACTAAAATAATATAAAATTATTGCAAATATTTTTTACATTTTTCAAGCAAATCGTCAGCTATTATAGGTTTTGTAACTAAATCATTACAACCAACATCAAGAACTTTATCAATTTCATCGTCCATAACATAA
>CAYLPA010000473.1:0-1966 GCA_964385385.1 uncultured Saprospiraceae bacterium
ATGTTGTTGTAGAAGAATTAATTCCCGAATCACAATTAAATAAAAATAATGATATCTCTACTATTGGAGCAATGTTAGGATTTGCTTTGATGATGCTGTTAGATGTTGCTCTTGGATAAATTCTGAATTTATAAACTAATCATTTCTAAAATGAAAACGGACATAGAAATTGCAAGAAATTCAAAGATAAAACATATTATTGAGATTGCTAATAATATTGGATTAAAAGAATCTGATATAGAAACTTATGGAAAATATAAAGCAAAAATTCCATTAAAATTTATTGATGAAGAAAAAGTAAGAAAAAGCAAACTAATTTTAGTTACAGCTATTACACCAACACCTGCCGGAGAAGGTAAAACAACCACATCAATAGGTTTGGCTCAAGCCATGAACAAAATAGGAAAACAAACAACTGTAGTTCTAAGAGAACCATCATTAGGTCCTGTTTTTGGAATTAAAGGTGGAGCTGCCGGTGGCGGATTTTCTCAGGTAATTCCTATGGAAGACATTAATTTGCATTTCACAGGTGATATCTCAGCAGTAGAAAAAGCTCACAATTTACTTGCAGCTCTAATCGACAATAATATTCAAAGCACAAAACGTTCTCTAAACATTGACGCTAGAACAGTACGATGGAAACGTGTTATTGACATGAATGAAAGGTCACTAAGAAATATTGTTATTGGTCTTGGAGGCATAAAACAAGGTGTTCCCCGTGAGGATGGTTTTAATATTACAGCCGCATCAGAAGTAATGTCAACTCTTTGTGTTGCAAAGGATTTAACCGACCTTAAAGAAAGATTGGGAGGAATATTTATAGGTAAAACCTTTTCGGGGAAACCTATTTATGCTCATGATTTAAAAGCAAATGGAGCTATGACTGTTCTTTTGAAAGACGCAATTAAACCAAATCTAGTTCAAACAATTGAAGGTACTCCCGCAATTATTCATGGCGGTCCTTTTGCAAATATCGCTCAAGGAACAAATTCTATTATTGGTACAAAAATGGGAATGTCTTTAACAGATTATGTTGTTACAGAAGCAGGATTTGCTTCTGAACTCGGAGCAGAAAAATTCTTTAATATAAAATGTCAGTTTGGAAATCTCTCACCTCAGGCTGTTGTTATTGTTGCAACAATCAGAGCATTAAAATATCATGGCGGAGCAATGCTCAAGGATTTAACCGAAGAAAACTTAGTTGCATTAAAAAAAGGATTCGAAAATCTTGATAAACATATTGAAAACATGCAATATTACGGATTCGAGCCTGTGGTTGCCATTAATAAGTTTTCGAATGATACCGACAAAGAAATTAAATCTATTATTAAACACTGTAAAGATATTGGTGTAGAATGCTCTTTAAATGATTCGTGGGAAAAAGGTGGTGAAGGTGCAATAGAACTTGCTGAAATATTAATAAGTAAAATCAAAAATTGTAAGTCTTGTTTTCGGCCTCTCTATAAACCTAATTGGACTTACGAGAAAAAAATAGAAACTATTGCAAAAACCATGTATGGAGCAAAAAATGTCGAATATAGTGTAAAAGCAAAAAATCAACTTAGAGAATTTGAAGAATTAAATCTCGGCAATCTTGCAGTTTGCATGGCTAAAACACAAAAATCAATATCTGATGACCCTAACAAAAGAGGCAGACCCAAAGACTTTACATTTAAAATCCGGGAAATAGAGCTTTCTGCTGGTGCCGGTTATATAGTTCCTATTGCAGGAAATATTATGAGAATGCCCGGTTTACCAAACCTGCCTTCAGCAGAAAATATTGATATTGATAATGAAGGAAACATTACAGGCTTATTTTAAAAAGAAAATATCTTCATGAAAATTTTGAAAAAAATATTCTTTTTTTATAAAGATGGTTTTAAAAATCAAAGCAAATTAGGAAGGAAACTTTGGCTAATAATCTTGATAAAACTGTTTATAATGTTTGCAATATTGAAGCTATTTT
>CAYLPA010000474.1:0-1954 GCA_964385385.1 uncultured Saprospiraceae bacterium
CAGCAACTCCACTTGCGTCTATCATTAATTTAGCAGGTTCTTCCAAATATTTAAGGTCACTTGCACCGGAAACATCACCTGATATTTCTTCAGAAGCATTAACTTTTGCACATCCGGCTCCGCTTATATCAACATAGGTGTAATTGGTTTTCAATTCATATGCTTGTAAATCACTTGCTCCTGAAATATCAATATAATTTGTGTCTGCACTTCCCGAAAGCTTTAATTCCGAAGCTCCCGAAATATCAATTGATAGTTTCTTTACTGCTAAAATTAGTTCAATACTTGATGCTCCACTTGATTCAATTATAAAATTATCGGTAACTATTTTGTCTTTCCCATTTATTTCAATAACTCCACTTGCATCAATTGAAGTTAAATTCTTATAGCTTAAATAAACTATGTATCCTGAAGTTCTTTTAATGGAATTTGATGAAATTTTTAATGTGTTTTTTTTAACTTCTAAATCAATTTCTTCTTTGTATTCTCTATCGGCTTCAACCCACACTTCTTGTTTTTCTCCCTTATTTAAAATCAAAGTATATGAACCATTTGCTTCAATTTTTGTAAATTCTGGAAATTCTTCCGGTGTAATGTTAATTTTGTTTTCATTCTGTGAAAAAGCATTTAATCCAAAGCTTAGCAATAATATTATTGCTGATATTTTTAAAGATTTCATTTGTATATATTTTTTGATTAATTAATTTTTAATTATGACGCTTGGATATCTTGATTTGTTACAAGAAAAAAATATTTTTTTTACTTCCTTGAGTAGTTAAATCTATTGTCGGCAAAAGTAATGGCGGTTAGTTGTTGGTTTTCAATATTTAATTTCATCTGGCTGTTTGTTAATTTATTGAAACCTGCAACACTAACATTGGCAATATCTACCCATGAAAATTGTGATGGATTATTTTCAGTGTTCTCATTGTTTGTAAATGCTCGTAATTTTTTTAGTCCCAATTGACCAACAGTAATATAATTATCATGTTCTGCTTTTTCAGCATTTGCCAAACGAGAAGTTTGAGACATTTGAATTTCATTATAAATATTTGAATAATAATCCCTGTTTTCGGAGTAAATAATTTTTTCTTCTACTGCAAAAGCTAAATTGTTTTCAGAGTAAATATTTTCAATAATTTTAATATTAGAAGGTCTTCTGCGGACAGATTTTCTTGTTTTGTTTTGAGCGTTTTCAGCAAGTTGAGAATTATTAAAGGAAGCTGCCGGAAGATTGCTTTTTACTTGATGTTTTGAAGCTGGTTTTATTAAATTAGATTTAGTAGTTATAGAGTTTCTGTCTGCTAATTTTCCATAAGAAATTTGATGTCTTGGGAAAAATGATGCTATCGCAATAATAATAAGTATTGAAGCAGCTATTGAAACAGCAGAATAAATACTGTTTTTGCTGAAAACAGGAATAACAAATTTCTTTAGTGATTTTTTATCATTGAAAACAATGCTTTCATCAGGGAATAGAATTGTATTTTTAAAAAGTTTGTATTCTTTTTCTAAGCTTGTATTATTTTTTATGAAATCAGTTAATTGTTGTTTTTGTTGCAAAGAAAGGTCGCCTTCAATATCAGCGATAAAATATTCTTCATAATTTTTAGTGTTAATTTCTCCACAATCATGAATAGCAATTTTTTTCAGACCATCTTTATCAGCAAACTCAATTTCTGGATCACATTCCAGAAAGGTGTTTTTAAATAGTTTGAATTCTTTTGATAATTCTGGATTTTTAAGTAAAAAATTAACAAGTTCTTTTTTGTCCTTTTTTAATAAATCACCCTCAAGGCTTGCAATAAAATAATCTTCGTAATTTTCTTTAGTAATTTTTGGAGGACAGCTTTCAACATTCTTTTTCAAGCTATCTTTAAAATCGTAAGTAATATATTTTTCATCAGGAATTGAAACTTCATTAAGTCCATCAAATTCTTCTTTAAGGTCGAGA
>CAYLPA010000475.1:0-1948 GCA_964385385.1 uncultured Saprospiraceae bacterium
TGAATTAATTCTTAGTAATTTCTTTTCCTCTGTCCTAAAGGATGTAAATTGCTAAGAATTAATTCATCCTTTAGGAGCGAGGCAAAAATTGATTGGTGTAATTTACATCCTTTTTAAAAAAATTAATTTTATCGGACACTACTGGATAATATTTCAATCCGTAGGAAATTTTTTATCCCAATATTATTAAAGGAAATTCAGGTAATAATTAAAAGTCTATTACTTTAAAGCTCCCACCTTTTCCCCAACTTTTATAAACTTTTCGATAGCAAATTCAATATTTTCTTTTGAGTGAGCAGCACTAATTTGCACCCTGATTCTTGACTCACCTTTCGGAACAATAGGAAAATAAAATCCTATAACATAAATACCTTCTTCGAGCAACTCGTTAGCAAAATCCTGTGATAATTTTGCATCGTTAGGCAAATGTCCAAGCATAATCGGAACTATAGGATGAGTGCTGGGGATAGTTGTAAAACCTGCTTCAGTAATTCCTTTTCTGAAAAGTTTAGTATTTTCTTCAAGTTTTTTTATAAGGTCGGTAGATTCTGTTAAAATCTGTAAAACTCCCAGAGTTGCTCCTGTAATTGCAGGAGATAATGAATTTGAAAAAAGGTATGGTCGCGACCTTTGACGCAATAGTTCTATGATTTCTTTCCTGCCGGAAATACATCCACCGGAAGCTCCACCCAAAGCTTTTCCAAAAGTTGTTGTAATAATATCAACTTTCCCTAAAACACCACAATGTTCGGCACTTCCACGACCTGTTGCTCCAACAAAACCGGTAGCATGAGAATCGTCAACCATAACAAGTGCATTATACTTTTCGGCAATCTCTACAATTTCATCAACTTTGGCAACAATGCCATCCATAGAAAAAACACCATCGGTAACAATAAGTCGGTTTGTATAATGTTGAGCTTCCTTAAGTTTTTCCTCTAAATCTTCAAGGTCGGCATTTTTATATCTCAATCGTTGAGCTTTACACAACCTGACACCATCAATTATTGAAGCATGATTTAGAGTGTCGGAAATTATTACAGAATCTTCGCCTAATAAAGGTTCGAAAACACCAGCGTTTGCATCAAAAGCAGATGAATACAATAATGTGTCTTCGGTTCCAAGAAATTCTGTTAATTTGTTTTCAAGGTCTTTATGCACTTGCTGAGTTCCGCAAATAAACCGCACTGATGCCATTCCAAATCCCCACTGAAAAAATGCCATATTTGCTGCAGCCATAACTCTTGGGTCGGAAGAAAATCCAAGATAGTTATTTGCACAAAAATTTAAAACATTTAGGCCTGCAGTAGTTTTTATCTCTACTCCTTGATGGGTCGTAAGAATTCTTTCGTTTTTATACAAACCATCATCTTTAATTTGTTGAATTTCTTTTTGTAGAAACTCTTTATATTTATCGTTATACATTTTTGTCTTTTTTTAATTTTCGGCAAAATTATTAAAAAAGAATGATTCTTATTGGAATAAAATATTAATAAAGAAAAATCTTTTTTTATCAGCACACCAAAATAATATTTAGCGAAATTTTTAAATCTTTTGAGTATTCCTCAAATCCTCTTATATTTGATGAATATTTTCTAAAACTTAAGACTTATTAAATAAACCTCTGTTTTAAACATTTGAACCAAACAATTAAACAATGAAAAAACTGATAATAATTTTATTGACAATTCTATTTAGCAATTCTACTTTTTCTCAACAAACTGAGATAAAATGGTCGCCATTTGGAGAAAAAGAAAAAAAGGAAGTACTAAAAATTGCTAAGAAATTTATGAATATGTATGTTGATAGTGATTTTCAAAACCTACAAAAAATTTTGCCAAAAGGTGAAATAAATTACGGCGGAGATATTTGGCTTAAAACTCAAGAATTTACACAAATGCTTCAATCTTTGAGAGGTAAAAATCAAATAGAGATTGGAGAAATTCAT
>CAYLPA010000476.1:0-1948 GCA_964385385.1 uncultured Saprospiraceae bacterium
AATTTAATGAAAGGTTTAAATTTCTTAAATAAACCATATCCTTTTAATGATAATTTAAAGCATAATGCTAAAATCATTTTTTTTATTAGCATTGGTATTTTAGGATTTCTATTGTTATTTCAACCAATTGATGTTAGCACTTTAAGCAATAAAGAAATTTTTTATCTAGTTTCTGGAGTTGGAGCATCCACATTTTTATCACTTAGTTTAAATCTGCTTATTTTACCAAGTTTTTTCCCAAGATTATTTAGAAATTCACATTGGAAAATTTGGAAAGAAATTCTTTGGAATTTATGGATATTAATTACCATCTCAGGAATTAATTTTTTGTTTTACACTAAACTTTTAGGTTTGTTTTCCTTCGAGATATTCGATCCAAATAAAGTTGGACTTCTTGAACTAAATTTCAACACAATTGTTTCAATAGTTTTAGTTGCTGTTTTGCCAGTAACTGCTCTTATTACAATAAATCAAAATCGCCTCCTTCAGCTACATCTTAAATCGGCAATCAAGTTAAACCAAAAGCTTGTTGAGAATAAAGAAATTGATAAAAAACTTATATTTTTTGAATCGGAGTATAAAAAAGATAATCTTACAATTAAAATTTATTCTTTACTTTTCGTCAAGTCAGCGAATAACTATATTGAAGTATATTATAAAGATAAAGACGAAGTTAAACATCAAATGGTACGATGTTCATTATTAAAAGCTGAGGAAATCCTCAAGGATTTTGATTTTATTATCAGATGCCAAAGGACTTACATCGTTAGCACTAAACATATTGAAAGAATTGAAGGAAATTCTCAGGGATATAAATTGTATTTCCAAAAAGTTGATTTTCCAGTATTGGTTTCTCAAAAATACACTAATGAGTTTCAAAAAATAATCTAATAAAACATAGAATTTCACCCCTAAAATCCATAATTTTCGCACCTAAAACATAAATTACTCCCTATTTCATCAACTCTAACCCTTATTTTTTGTTCTGCATAAAATCAGTAATAATTTTGGTTTTTTAATAATTAAAATATTTCCCAAAAATTATGGAACCTTTACAAATCGGAAACCTTAAAGTTGATGTCCCAATCATTCAAGGTGGAATGGGAGTATGTATTTCTTTATCTGAATTAGCAGCAGCAGTTGCTAATGAAGGAGGAGCTGGAATTATTTCAGCAGTTGGAATCGGAATGACAGAACCTAATTACAGAAAACATTTCAAGGAATCAAACTTAATAGCATTCCGAAAACAAATTCGTAAAGCCCGAAAAGAAACTACAGGAGTTCTTGGAGCAAACATAATGCTTGCTGTTTCTGATTATGAAGATTTGCTAAAAGTAGCCATCGAAGAAGGCTTAAATATGGTTATTCTTGGAGCAGGATTACCTCTGCATAAACCGGAATCAATAAGCGACGATTTATTTAGATATACTGACACTAAATTTATTCCAAAAGTTTCCTCTGCAAAAGCTACAAGACTAATTTTTTCTTATTGGTCAACAAAACATAGTAGGATTCCGGATGCTGTTGTGATAGAAGGCTCACTTGCCGGCGGTCATCTTGGTTTTAAAATGGCAGAATTAGAAAATTCACCTGCTTCCCTTGAATCAATTGTAAAAGAAACTAAGGAGGTTTTAAAACCTTTTGAGCAAAAACACGGAAGACGAATTCCTATAATTGCCGGAGGTGGAATTTATACCGGAAAAGATATACATAAAATTATGGAAGCTGGTGCAAATGCAGTAAAAATGGGTACTCGTTTTGTAACTACACATGAATGCGATGCTGATATTAAATTCAAAGAAAGCTATTTAAAAGCATCTAAAGAAGATATTACATTAATTCAAAGTCCTGTAGGACTTCCCGGAAGAGTTATTAAAAATGAATTTGTTGAGCAAATTAAAAATGGCATGAAAAAACCTGTGAAATGTCCATGGAAATGCCTAAAAAA
>CAYLPA010000477.1:0-1947 GCA_964385385.1 uncultured Saprospiraceae bacterium
AATTTTCTACGTTTAATTTTAAAAGGCAACCAATTGGTTGCCTTTTTTTTTATAACATCATTTGGGAATTAATAAAAAGCATAAAAATATTTTATTAAACTTATAAGCTCATTTGTTTTTACATTCCATGAACTTTCTTCAACAATAAATCCGGCATTATTGTATTTATAAGTTAATCTTTTTTCGCCATAAGCACTATAGCCATTATATTCAACAACTTTTCCGTTTTTATCATATTTGTAAGAATCAACTTTATCAATTTTTTTGTTAGAGTTATATTCAATTTTCTCAATAATATGTCCTGAAACATCATATTTGTATTCAACTTTACTTACCAGAAACTCCAATATTTCGTTTCTTTTATAAATAATTTCTGTAGTTATATAATCCTTGTCATTATAGTTGTATTTGTTATTTTGGATTGTATCACCGGATGTATTACTACAAAAACACTTAATTAAATCTCCGTTTTTATTGTAATCAAACATTGATATTGAACTCTTGCAATTATAGATTTCCTTGGAAGAACAATTTTTGATTTCTTTAATTTTATTCCACTTTCCATCATATTTATAATTGATTTTATAATGCAAAATATCTGCTTTAAATTTTTTCTTTTCAATCAAATTATTTTCATTGTCATAAATAAATAAAAATTTCAAATTGCTTTTATTAATATTCACAATCTCCTCAGTTAAGTTACCTTTAGTATCATATTTTTTTTCTGAAACAAGATATTTATTTTCGGGCTTATCAGGTTCATAGTTATATCCTTTGCAACTTTTGATTCTATTACTCATAATATTTTTTCTTTCTCTTGTTGCACAAAGTTTTTCTTTGCCAATTCCAAAACGCTGTTGATTTTTTTCTACTTCTTTAATTTGTTTTGCATTAGGATATTTTTGAATAAAGTCGTTGTATGATTCAAATGTATTTATGGATTTTGCTTTGATAAATGCAAGAGAATCCCTATTTATTATAGCTTGAGATGTTTGTTCTGCCTTGGGATATTCCTTAATAAATTTTGAATATGTATAAACAGTATTTATGCGAACAGAATTCTCGAAAGCCTGTTTTTTCCTGAGCATTTCGATTTCTTTAGTTTGCTTTGCATTAGGATAATTTTTGATAAACTCATTATAAGAATCAATAGAATTTATTGTTTTAGCCATTTCATAATCAAGTTTTAATTTATAAAACTTTGCATTTGGCACTTTAAATGAATTTGGGTATTTATTAATAAAATTGTCGTAAGCTTCAATTGTATTAAGTTTTTTTGCATCATTAAAAGCAATTTTTGAAATTAATTCTTTTACTTCGGGAACCTCTGCTGCATCAGGGTATTTATTAATAAAATTATTATATACAGAAATTGTATTATACGTTTTTGCTTTATCAAATTCAAGCTTGTTTCTAATTGTAACAATTTCCTGATAATGTTTCGAGCTTTTGCATTCGTTAACAAATTTTTCGACAAAGCTAAATTTATTTTGAGTTTTAACAAAATCGAATAAAATGTCATCAATTCTTATAATTTCCTTGTCAACTATTTCTTTTGACACATAGGAAGCAACTTTGTTTATTTGCTTTGCATCTGTTTTGTGGAAATTGTTTTGTGCAACAACTATGTGCTGATAAGCATCAAAATAATTGTATCCGCGATATTCATTATTTGAGAACACTAAGGCAAGTCCCAAATTTCCTATAGCATCGTTTTTGTTCATTTTTATTGCTTCATCAAATTCAACTTTAGCAGCTTCTAATTCGCCTTTTTCTATACTCTTAAAAGCTTTTTTAAAATTTTGAGCATTGATTGTTGTGAAAGCAAATAAAATAAAAATGATGAATAAAATTATTCTTTTCATGTGTCTAAATTTTGTTTTGTTTACTTTAGGGGGCTTCTAATAATTCCTTTCTTTCAAGAAACAAATATAATGAATAAGATGT
>CAYLPA010000478.1:0-1943 GCA_964385385.1 uncultured Saprospiraceae bacterium
TAAGGACTGATTCAACGCTTACTTCAGGAATTAAATCATCAGCAATTCCATTTTTCATAAAAAATAGATTAAGTTAAATAGCAAATTACCAAAAAGTAATCCGTTGGCTTAGGATTTTAGATATTTGAAAAAATCTGTTAGAAAAGTATTTATATCAACAAAATAATCGAAATTTGTATTTGTGCATTCTACATATGTACTATAATTATCATATAAATACATACATTTGCAAATAAGTAATGAGTATAATCAAAAAATGTAGCTTTCGTTATGGCAATCAGAGTAAAGCAATCTTAATTTGTTATGTTTTAAGCTGACAGACTACTTTGTTTCACTAATACAGCAATTCTTAAATTGTCATATTAATTTGTTTTTGACTTTTTGTCTTAATTTAGTAATTCATTAATAGTATTTTTTTTAATTATGAATAAAGTAATAGTTTATTTATTGTTGATATTAATTATAGGTTTATCAGCTATTAATAAAATACAAAATATTTCAAATGATTTAGCTCCAGCAAATATTGCTCATCTTTATTCTCTAATAACATTGGATAATTGGAATAAACAATCTCCACATACATGTTTTTATATAAGCAGACTTACTTATGATAAAGCCGGAGATAAAAACATGGAATATTACCCAAGATTGTTAGATAAAAATGGAAATAATTATTATATTTCACATCCACCATTTTCTATGATTTTCCATTATTATTTAATCAAATTTTTTCATTTAGAAATTTCACAAGCATCTTTACAGTGGATTCACTTATTCTTGTTTTTAATTGAAATATTAATAATTTTTCTTTTAGTTAAACTTTTACTAGAAAAAAAACGATATAAAATGGAGTTAGCTCTTCTTGGTGCTTTGTTTTATGCAGCGATTCCAGTTGTTAATTATATGCATACATTTCATTGTTTTAGCGAAAGTTTGGGACAAACTCTCTTCTTGTTGTCTATTTACACAATTATAAGATATTATTATAATAGTAGAAAAACAATTGATTTAATCTTTGTTTTCATTTCTTTATTTCTTTTCGTTTATACAGATTGGTTAGGAATATTTCTTTTTTTAAGCTTAATTTTATTAATGTTTCTTCGTCGCCAATATTACTCTTCAAAATTATTTATTATTATAATTTCTTCTGTAGGCTTATCATTATCTCTTACACTTTTCCAGTACATACATATTGCAAGCCTGTATGAATTACTTCATTCCCTTGGAATAAGATTTATTGAAAGAAGTGGTTGGTTTGCTAGTAAATTAACAGATCAAGGAAAGAATATTATTTCTATATCTTCGTATAAAAATTTAATTATATTATTTTGGAAATTAATTACAGGTGTTGGTTCAATTGTTTTTGTTTTGTGGATTATTTTAAAAATTAAAAGTGTTAATACTCGAATTAAATTATTATTTCTTTGTTTGTTTTTATTACCCGCTGTTTTATCTGTTTTAGTATTTTTTAATGCTATGGTTTTGCATTATATTTATTGGGCACGTTTTTCTTTGTTTTTATCTTTAATTACTGTCATATTTGTGCAAAGATTATTATATCTTAATAAAATAAATATAAACATAATTTTATTAATAGTATTTATAGTAGGTATTTTTTGGTCAATTTTGAGTTTCGATAAACAAAATAAAATATCAAATGATGATAAAGATAAAATTGTTGCAATAATAAAAAATGTAAAACCTAATGAAGCTATTTTTATTAACTCTAACATAATTAAGGAAATAAATATATACTATTATATTTATAAAAGCAAACGTAATATCAGATTATCAGATAATAAAGAAAAAGTTATTGAATACTGTAAATTGAAAAAAATTGAGAAAGCTGTATTCATTACTAATAATAAAAATTCTGTTTTAAATGAATAAATTCGGTCTAATTGAAAAAACATGGTTGCTATTTTTTAAGTAATTCATTGATT
>CAYLPA010000479.1:0-1940 GCA_964385385.1 uncultured Saprospiraceae bacterium
CATATTAGCTTTATGTCCGTCAACAGTTCGTTTGCTAATAAAAAGACGGTCAGCAATTTCTTGATTTGAAAGACCTTGAGAAATAAGCTGGAGTACTTCAATTTCTCTTTTTGAAAGAGTGAAATCAGGGCGTTCGGATTCTTTAGGACTAATAAATTTTTTTGTAAAGTAGCTTAGTAATTCTTCAGAAAAACAATTTTTACCCTGATAAACTAAGTTAATAGCTCTGTTAATATCTTCAATATTGCTTTTCTTTAAAAGAAATCCTACAACTCCAGCATCTATCATTTTTTGCAAATATTCTTCTTCACCAAACATTGAAAGTGCAATGATTTTTAAATCGGGATTATATTCCAATGCTTTTTTTGATGCTTCAATTCCATTCATAATGGGCATTTTTATATCCATAAACACAATATCTGCATCAGTTGATTTAATTATATTTAGAAATTCCTGACCATTTGATGCTTCAGCAACAACTTTGGAATTTTTTAATTTATTAATAACCATTGTCAATCCTTTACGAAATAATTCATGGTCATCAACTACAATAATTTTAATTTTTTCTTGATTTGTCATTTAATGAGATAATTTATAGCTTTAACAAAGATATGTTTAATTTCCTGATAAATCAATATCAACATTTATTGTTGTTCCAATTTTTTTTCCGCTATCAATAAAACATTTGCCATTAATTGATTTTGCTCTGTTTAGAACGTTATTCAATCCTAAGCCTTGTTTTTTATTCAAAATTTCATTTATGTTAAATCCAATTCCATCATCATGATATTTTAGTAGAAGAAAATTATTTTTTTCTTCAAGAGAAATTTCAATGTTATTTGCTTTTGCATGTTTAATGGTATTATTTATAAGTTCAATGATAACTCTATAAATAGCCGTTTCTATTGCGATAGAGTATCTTTGATTAATATTTGAATTTTTAAAATCAACACATATCGTTTTTGTGAAATTAAGTTTTTCGCAAAAAGAATTTAAAGCAGCAATTAATCCTTTATCACTAATAGTTCCTGGCATAAGATTATTAGCAATTGTTCTTGTGCTGGAAATTGCTTCTTCGATTAGTTCATTTGTGTATTTTGTTAATTCAATTTTTTCATTTTTGTCAATATTCCCTGAATTAATTTGGTTGAAATAAAGATTAATAGTTGATAATAATGGTCCTAATCCGTCGTGCAAGTCTTCAGAAAATCGTTTTCTTTCCTTGTCTTCAGTTTCTATTACAGAACTTAGGAGTTTTCTTTCCAATGATTTTTGTTCTGTAATATCAATAATAATCCCTCTAAGTCCAACAGATTCTTTATTGCTATTTGATATTGGGCTTATATAAGTAGAAACCGGAAAACTGCTTCCATTTTTATGTAAAGCAATATATTCTTGTCCTTTGTTTTTACCACCTTCAAGAATGTATAAAATATCTTCTCTGTATCTTTGTCTGTCATCTGGAGTAATTATTTTTTCAATATTCAATCCATTGTTAATATCGAATTTGTTGTAGCCTGTTAGTTTTAATCCTGCATCATTAATAAAAGTAAATTTCCCGGATTTATCCAATTCAAAAACGGTTTGGGGAAGAAAATTAGCTAAATCCTTATATTTCTTTTCGCTTTCGTATATTTCTTTGTTTTTCTTATTATGTAGATTTAATTTTTTTGATTTAAACATAAATATTGAATTTTAACAAATACTTACTTAGTATTGAAAATTGTATTATTTGATAAAATTAATAAAAAATTTAAATAAAATAGAGTTGAAATAAAAAAAAATACCTTGCATGTGCAAGGCATTTTTTTTTCCAAAAACAGTGTCCTTTTTTATTAGGACGGTGTATTAACAAAATTAAAACTTACTGTAGTTGTAAAAGAATTTTACACACTACATAATTATTGACAACAAACTTTTGCAAAAGGTTGCATTAATAA
>CAYLPA010000480.1:0-1937 GCA_964385385.1 uncultured Saprospiraceae bacterium
ATATTCTTGTTCTAACAGAAGAAATGCAAAATATTCTCTCCCAGGAAGTAATTACATCGGTTTTTGCTTTTAAATCAAATTTTGTTGACGAAGAAATTACAAAGAAACAAAAGGAGCTAAAATCAACAAAAAATAATGATGACATTAAAATTTTGATGCAGGAAATTAAAAAACTTAAAAATGTCAGTAATTTAATTAATAAAGAATTAGGTAGGGTTGTTACGAAGTAAATTATAAAATTAATTGGATTTTTTCCAAATCCTACATCAAGCATTCAAATTTGTAATTTTGCAGCCGTATCTTCTCTATATTTTTAAGGTATATTGCGGAAAAAATAGTAATATTAAATTTCAACAAATAAAAAAATTATCTCTCTATTTATATGATTTTTACAATAATTGTTTTTTTATTAAGAATAAAATTATTTATTTTTGAAAAGTAATTCTTTTAAATATTAATAAAAACTATACCATGAAATTTATTAAAAACAAAAAAGTAACATTAATTTTTACTTCTATTGCTGTATTTTTACTTCTTTTTATTGCAAGTTGTGATAAAGAAGAAGAAGAGGATGATCCAACATCCGATTATAAAACAGTTATTATTGACCATCATGGATTTGACTTTTCTGCTGGCATTTCCGATACGGTAAACTGGCAAAATAACGATGGAGAAACTGTTAGCTGGCAACCAGGTGGCGGAAACCATCCCAGTTATCCAAATAATGATCAATATATTTGGTTTAGGAACGATGTTGTAGATACAGTATCAAACAAAAACCAAACAAAAGATTTTGGAGATGTTGATATCGCTACAATTACAAATATTCCAACACAATGGGATACAACACCTAATATAAATCCTTTGTTAACAGGACATGTAATTGTTGCAAAATGTTTTGACGGATATGTAAAATTTGAAGTTCTTTCTGCTGATGAAAATAATTTTTGGCCAGCTCAAGTTAAATATTACTTCTCAGCAACATCTACATTTGACCAATAAAATATTTTTTATTGATTTAAATAAAGCATGGCACAAGCTCTTGCATCAGAAAGGGCTTCGTGGTGGTTTAATTCTATTCTTTGAATTCTACAGCAAGCATTCAAATTTGCAGGTTTGTAGCCCTTTTTTCTGTAGATTTTTAAGGTACATTCCCAACAATCATTAATGTTCAAATTAGAATAATCAATACCGTAGTCAGCCATAGTTTTTTGTAATACATTTCGGTCGAAAGATTCATTATGAGCAACAACTTTTCTGCCCGAAAGACGTTTTTTTATTTCAGGATAAACTTCATAAAAAAATGGAGCATTTGCTGTTTGTCTTTGAGTAATTCCATGCACTTCAATGTTTCTCCAAAAATATTTATTGCCGGGAGGTTGGATTAATGCCTGAAACTCATCAACGATTTTACCATTTTCAACAGTTATTATTCCAACTGCACAAATATGATAAGATATTGCAGTTTCAAAGTCTATTGCGGTGAAAGTTTTCAAAGTTTAAATTATAAAATATTTTAGATTGTATGTTTTCTATCATAAATGAATAAAAATATGAAAAAATTAAAACTCTAAACAAATATGTTTTAATTCAATAGTTTCTGTTTTTTGACTATGTATTGAAAGGCAAGAGTTGGTAAAATTATCAACTATTTTAAAACTATTAAGAGTTTTCTTATTTCTTACATATTTAACTAATAGTTTGTTTATTCCATTAACGCAATCAATAGTTTTACTATTTATTACATAACCAACTAAACATCCTTTTGGATATCTTTTTGTAATAAAATTTTCTATACCCGTTGATATATATTTTCTCTTTAATTGTGATGCTGAAACTTTTGAACCATTACTTTTCTCCCAATTTTCATCACAGATATTTTAAATTTATGTAAAACTAACTAATTTCCCGTTTTTGTTTGAAAAATAGTTTTAATA
>CAYLPA010000481.1:0-1927 GCA_964385385.1 uncultured Saprospiraceae bacterium
TAATACATTACACCTAATAAATCCTCTTTTTTTCATAAAAATTATTCAATCATTTTCCCCCCGCTCCCGCATTCTATGACAAAACCAAACAAGCATATCTTTAATACAAAAAGCATCAGAATTATCTGAAGTTTTTGTCTTTTTTTTATAACACGAGATACAATCTCGCGGCAGCGGAGACTCCACCATCTTATTTGTTTTACAAAGATTAATCTTTACTCACAGCAAACCTCACGGCAGCATCGTACAATCTGGAAATGCTATTTCTCTGGTATCCCAATTTATACTTTTTGAATTTTTATAATTTACTTTATAAGTATTTGATTTTTTTTTAATACTATCCCCAATACTAATTAACTCCCAAGTTATGCTATTTCCTGTTTTTTTGAGTTTTAATATCTCATATTCTAAAGATAACTTCATGATATTGCTATTAGAATCCAATATCATGAGATATTGTTCAATTTCATATTCTTTATCAAATACTTTATCGGATACAATTCCATAAAATTCTAATTCTTTAAACTTTTGAGATTCTTCACATTGATTCCATGTTATGAATACATATTGGGTGTTAATATATATTAATGCACTCATAAAAATAATAACAATAATAAAAACAATCAATCCAATTTTTGGAGTAATGTATAAAGAATCAAATATTTTAATTTTCAACTTCATGAATATTAATACTTTACAGTTGTATTTCTCCAACCATTAAAATACTTACTAGAGTATCTGATTTCAAATGAACCTGAGTCTTTAGCCACAATATAATTGACATTTAAAATTTCCCAAGTTGCACTTCTTCTAGTTCTTGTTGTAACATATTTATCCGAAGATAAATATAAAATGAATTCTTGTCCTGAAGTATCTTGAACAATCAAATGATGCGCTCCACGCTTCCATTGTGAATATTCCTTTTCAATCACTTTTCCATAAAATTCCGCTTTCTCAAATTCATTTGATGTTTCTTGGACTTCATCAGTATAAGATTTACATCCACAAAGTAATATTATCAATATTATAATTTTATTTGTTAATTTATTCATAATTTCAATTTCCCCGCTCCCGCAAGAATCCTTTCGTGTGGCTTAGTGGAATTTATTCTTCTCCTTGCTGTTTAAATCCTATTCGTTTTCTTGGTGGTGGATTCACTTGTTTTTCTATTAACTCATCAAGATAACTAAACACTAATTCTATGTTCTTATCCTGATTCTCCAGTTTCTTTTTGATTTCTTCTATTTCGAGTTTTACACTTAAATTATCTGTAAGTATTAGACGAATCTTTGTAAATATTCGCATAATTTGAATATTAACACTTATTGCTCTATCACTATTTAATATACCGGACAACATAGCTACACCCTGTTCTGTAAAAGCATAAGGCAAACTTCTTGTACCACCCCAACTTGATATTCCAAATTGGAATTTCAAGTTTTCAAATTCTTCTTTTGTTAGTTGGAACATAAAATCGTTAGGAAAACGTTTTATATTTCTTTTAACAGCTTTATTTAAATTCCCTGTTAAAACTCCGTAAAGTTCTGCTAAATCCTTATCAAGCATAACTTTTAAATCTCTGATAAAATAGATTTTACTCATTATCATCTCATCAGGGAGAATTAATTTATCTTCTTTGTTATTACTCATATTTAAAAAAAATTAAATAACAAAAATATTGATTTTAAATTGGTGGTCGCAAATTGCGACCACCTCGCTCCCGCATAAATCCTTTCGTGTAGCTTAATGTTAAATCGTTTCTTGCAAATACATCTAAGCATTCAACTACAGCAAAACTAATAAAATTAACTTCGTCAGGATTTTGTAATTGCGGCTCATAAGACAAAGTTAATATTAATCTTGTATTAATTGAATACTAACATTTCTCACTTCAAAACTACACAATTTATCTGAAATTCTTGACTAT
>CAYLPA010000482.1:0-1913 GCA_964385385.1 uncultured Saprospiraceae bacterium
TAATGGTTTGCTTAATCAAGTTCAAAATGATAAGCATTAAAGGGAATCAGGTGAGAGTCCTGAACAGTTCCCGCTGCTGTAAGTTTTATATAACTTTTTGAAATTCTCAAGTCACTAATCGCCATCTGGCGGATGGGAAGACATTCAAAAGGGAAACAAGTCAGAAGACCTGCCATCGCATTAAAAATAATTATTCAATGCTTTCGGGCTAAAAGCTATTTGTAAATTTAATTCTTACCTAAATTTATTACGGTTTAATACCTGATGTTTTGAATGCTGTTAAAATTTAAATTTATATACAGTGTTACAACGTTTTATTATTATAAGTTTTCTTATGTTATTTTCAATTCAAATGAATTGCCAGAATGATATTAAGGACACTGTTTATCAATTGCCCGAAGTAAAAGTTAGTGCAAGCAGATTAAATGATTTTGTTGTTGGATTAAACGTAAATAATTTTGATTCAAGTATGATTAGCCAATATAAAAATTCATCATTGGGTGAACTGCTGCAGGAACAATCTTCAATATATATTAAATCCTATGGGCAAGGTAGTTTGTCAACGGTTTCTTTTAGGGGCACTTCTTCAAGTCAGACAGGTGTTTTTTGGAATGGTTTTGCACTTGACCCGCCTAATATCGGAATTGTTGATTTTTCGCTTATTCCTGTGTTTTTCTTTCAATCGATTAATGTTCAAAAAGGTGGAGTAAGCTCATTATACGGAAGCGGTAGTATTGGCGGAAGTGTTCATGTAAATAATTTTCCCGAATTTAAAAAAAATAAGACAATTAATGTTGGTGTATCTGCCGGTAGTTTTCAAAGATATTCAGGCAATGTTAAAACAATATTTTCAAATAAAAAATGGAATTCTTTAACAGGAATAAATTTCAATAAACAAAAAAATAATTTTCAATATGAAAATGGTAATAAAACGAAATATCAGGAAAATGCAGCTTTACTTAATTATGGATTAATACAGGAATTAAGCAGACAAATTTCCGAAAAACAATATCTGAAACTAAGTGTTTGGTTGCAAAATACCGACAGGGAAATTCCGCCAAGTCTGACAGCTATAAACAATGACGAATATCAGATTGACAGGTCAGTGAAATCTTCAATTTCTTGGGTGAAAAATATTAGAAAAGGAGTTTTAAATTTTAAATCAGCATTTTTATACGATTATCTTAAATACGTAAATCCAGTTGCTGACATTAATTCTGTTATTGAAACAAATTCTTCTATTACTGAATTTGATATAAAAAAATATTTTTGGAATAATTCAATTATTAATATTGGAACAAACTACACTTTTAATTCTGCCAACATAAAAGATTATAATGGTATCAAAGAACAAAATTTGCTGGCAGTTTTTCTTTCATTTAAAAAAGAAATCCCGAAAATCAAATTGACATCAAACCTGAATTTAAGGCAGGAATTTATTCAGGGATATGAAATTCCTTTAATTCCATCATTGGGTTTTGAAGGGAAAATCTGGAAATTTATTTATGGCAAAATTAATGTTTCAAAAAATTATAGAGCACCCACTCTGAACGACCGCTTTTGGCAACCCGGTGGAAACGAAAATCTAAAACCCGAAATTAGCTGGAATGAAGAAGCAAGTATTTTGTTAAAGTTTAATAACCCCGATGGAAAAGTTGAAAGAAATAAAAAGAATTATACCGACTTCACAATAACAGCTTATAATTCAACAATAGATAATTGGATTATGTGGACTCCCGATAATAACTTTGGTTTTTGGACACCCAAAAATCTTCAAAATGTTTGGTCGCGTGGAATTGAAACATCAGCCAAAACAAAATTTAATCTGAATAAAATTAATATCACGATGTCGGGAGTTTATACTTATTCAAAATCGACAAATCAGAAAAAAATATCCATTAACGATAACACTT
>CAYLPA010000483.1:0-1906 GCA_964385385.1 uncultured Saprospiraceae bacterium
TTATTTTATAATTTAGTGGAATAGTTTGTCGCATTTGTGAGTTGAATCTACCAAATAAAATTGTTTTTATTTGAATTTGTAATAGAATACAAAATTTATTATATAAAACAACAAAGCCGTTAATTTTAACGGCTTTGTTGTTTTTTTTAAGGACAAAAATTTATGTCTCTCTTTTATAATTAATTTTTAACCATTTTCTTCACGAGGCGTTTTCCGTCAAAAATAATAGAATAATAATAAATTCCTGAAGGCAAATTATTAACATCTAAGTCAATTTGATGTTTCCCTGAAAGAACATTATTATTTTCGTAATAGATTATTTTTCCAAGTAAATTAATTACTTCGAATCTAATTTTTCCAGCTTTAGGAACTATATATCCAATTGTAGTAATTCCTTTTGTTGGATTAGGAACATTTTGGAATAGTATAAATCTGCTGTTGTCAAATTCATCAATGCCCCAAGGGTTTTGTAAATTTTCACAAATTTCATCATTTGTAATATCAGCATCTCCAACAAGCTTTGTGCGAACACATAAAGTGTAATTTCCTATAGGAGATGGATAAGTTGTTGTAAAAGTATAGTTTTCTGTAGCATTAGGCAGTAATGTACCGGTCCAAGTTTCCTGAATAAGATTAATTCCATATTCGTATTCTATAGGGATACTTGTAACAGTATTTGTTCCATGGTTTTTGATTTTAGCAATAACAGTAACGTTTGAACCTATTAATGTAAGACTATCAGGATTGATGATTTCAATAATTCCAACATCGTCAGCTGCAGCAATTGTACTTATATTTTTGCAAGTAGAATCGTTGTCGAAATGAGTATCTGCTGTTAATGATGTCCATGCACAAAGTTCGTATAAAGCATTTGGACCTTGATAAGGTGTAGTGAAAGTATAGTTATCAGTTGCATTAGGAAGTAAATAGCCAGTCCATATTTCTGTAGTTGCTGCTTGCCCGGTAACAGCATAATTAACAGGAATAGATTTTAAAGTATCAGTACCAGAGTTTTTAATAGTAACCTGAACAGTAATATTGCTTCCTGTCATAGTAGAATCAACAGGAGTAACAATTGCTGTAACACCTGCATCTTTAGGTAATTTAGGGACAGTAATTCTAAAATCATCAATTGCCCAGCCGTCAAAATTATTAGTTGTATTATTAGATGAGAAAATAAACCTGAACTGGGCAATATTTGCAAGGTCATTTACGGAAGACAGGTCGTAAGTTGACAATTGCCATCCACTGCTATTTCCAGTCCACATATCAATACCTGTTTGAGTTGTATTATACCAGTTAGTTCCGTTAGCATCATTTAAAATCCCAAGTGTTGACCAAAAACCAGTATTGTTTAGGTATTGAATACGTCCACCGTCATTAGTAATTTGAGTGTGAACATAATGCCAGAATGATAAAGAATCTGGACTAACAAGTCCGAAAACAAATTTTGGAGTATAGAGATAATCAAAGGAATTATTATTATAATTAGTATCAAGCTGAATCATCCATGCATTACTCGGGCTGTGAGCAGAAGTGATAGTTTGAGCATTTGGAGTTCCACGTTGCCATTGATTAGCCAAGGTATCAGCAAGCCAAAAATCAACTCCTTCGAAATTATCAAAATAGGGTGGAGGAGTCAATAGTTGAATAAATGAAGTAATACAATGTTGGTCATTGAATGCATTGCTATCTCCAACTAAAGTTGTATAAGCACAAATTGTATTTTGTCCTGTTGGTAATAAAATTGTTGGGAAAGTATAATACAATGAATCAAGAGGAGGTATAGTGTCAGTTAATGTAACTTTAACGGGAGTTGATGAATTTATCTGATAAGAAACATCAATGGAATCAATAAGATCTATTCCATAATTTACAATTATAACTTCTATTGGAGTTGAAGCAC
>CAYLPA010000484.1:0-1894 GCA_964385385.1 uncultured Saprospiraceae bacterium
TGTGTGCAGGAAATATAAGAATACTAAGTATTTCATTAAAGGTGTAAAATCTCGGAGAGTGGTTAAACTTAATAGCAAAGATGAAAGTTGTGGTAATAGTTTGCCAGAAATCTTATTAGTAATAGCCTATATCGCTTGTTATTATTTCTCATCTTGTCCAGTAAAAGTAATTGATGGTTTTGAGTAATAATTATCTTTTTTCCAAAAGCGTAGTAGGAAATCAATATCGTCTAAATAGAGTTCCCCAATACCTTCATTAAAAAATGGTAAATCATTTTTGCAGTTTTCAATACAAAACAAAGCCAATTCGGTTGACATTTCTTTAGACATTAACAAGAACATAATATCATCTTCACTATTTTCAACTTCAAAGAAAGGGTTATTGGGTAAAGGGAATGCACTATTCACATCAAAAGCAATCTCTACTCCACTTTTATGATTAAAAAACACCAAAGCTGTTTCTGATTCTTCAGAAAAATCTTCTAGTTCTTTTTCCATATCAAAAAAACCATCTTTTTGTGCCCTTTGTTTTGCTTCCTCAATTTCTTTGGCAGACAAGTTTAATGAGTTATTAAAAAATTCAGTATAACTTCTAATAAAATTTTCTATGCTGTTTGATGATATAAATGCTATTTGCGATCCATTATTAAAATCGATAAAAGCTTTTAATTGCTTATTGAGTACATCGCTTGTTTCTTGTTTTTGATGGTCTAAAAAATTAACAGCCATTCTGCTTTTCAATGAATTTTTTTCATCCAAAATTAAATCCGGGTTAAATGGTTGTTTAAAGAATATCCCTGAAAACCACCATTCATCTTTCCATTGAATAATTCCCATAAATAGTATTGTGTCAATTTTTTTTAAAGAATCATAATGGTCAAAAGATTTTTTTGTTAAATCAAATTTTTTGCCCGATGCGATATGTTCAATAAAAATATTGAAATTATCTTGCCTCTTATACAAGAAAAATCCACTTATTTTTTGTGTCATATTTTGATAGTCTTTACTAAGAGGATGAGAACTCTCTAATATTTCAGAAACCCATTCTTTTCCCTTTAAACCAAGTAATCGAGTGTGAGTACTATGCATTGTTACATCCCTGTTTTCGTTTAAAAACATCAATAGATTTTCATCATCATCTTTTTCTTCCATTATTTCAACTTCCTGTTCTATTAATTTTCTCAAGGTGTCAGGAGCAAACAAATAAGATTTAAATAGGATTGTATCAATTAAATTTCGGGCAATATAAAAATCAGTTTCGTTTTCATCTATTTGATAAAACGATTTCAAGTACTCGTTTTCCGGTGCATAGTCCCAGGCTTCATCAAAAACGTCCATTACTTTTTCAGCCGTTTCGACGATAAAATTGTTAAAAGGAGCAATAAATTTTTCTTCCTGAACTGTATTGATAAAATACCAAATTAAAAAGCATATGTCCTGTGGGTTAATTTCTTTTTCGTAATATTCATCTAAAATGTAAAACGGAAGTTGTTTTTTGTACAAACGTTGGTGAGTATTAACAAAAGAGTTCCAAATATTAGTGTCAGATATTATATCTTCAAGATATGATGTTAAAAAGCAAGATAAAAAGTCAATGTCCTTTTTGCTTAAATATGACTGTAATACAAACGACTGTTTATTAGTTATAATTGCTTTTTTAACCTCATTGCAAATTTTCAAGTAGAAACTGTCGGTTACTGTTTGTTTTATGTATGGTTTTAATACTAACCAATCTTTAATATAAATTCCTTTTTTCATTCAAATTACTAATTGTTGTACTTGTTTATTATTTCTAATGAAACTTTCTATTAGAAATAATTTTCAAAAATCTTTAAAATCTAATAGATAAAGTTATATAATTGATTATTCAAAAATACCAAAAAAATTAACAATT
>CAYLPA010000485.1:0-1878 GCA_964385385.1 uncultured Saprospiraceae bacterium
AATTTTGCATTTTTAAAAGAACAGTTTAAAAATACCAGAATATCATCTGTAGTAATATAAGGCAGAGATTAATGATGAGTCTCTTTGTTTAATAAGGACTGTTTTATTTAGATAGAAATATTATTTTTAAGCTTGCTAAACAGCCATACTCCTTCTGATTGGAGGATGAGAATTATAGTTTTCCACAACAAAATCATCAATAGTTAGTTGATAAAAAGGTTTTTTTGCAATATGCAAAGTAGGAAAAGCTTTTGGTTCTCTTGACATTTGTTCAAGAATTGCAGTTACATGGTCATATTTTTCTTCATTACCGTCACTGGGAGCATTTTTATTAATCCATTCAACAACTTCGAGATACTCTTCTCTTTCAGAAACATTTTTTATTCTTTTTTGTAATTCCCTAAAGTTTTCTCTGTGCCACTGAGTTCTCTTTCCGATACTTGTATAAAAATGTGAATCTCCAAAAGTGTGGATAAATGTTTTTGGAATCATCTCTGCTTCTTGAGCAATTACTTGGGTGAGCGCAGCATAGCTGGCTATATTAAAAGGAACACCGAGAAATTGGTCACAACTTCTCTGGTAAAGTTGTAATTCTAATTCGCCTTCTTCATTAGCAGTTGCCTGATAAAGAACATGACATGGAGGTAAAGACATTTTTGGAGTGTCTCCGGGATTCCATGAATCAACAATATGTTTTTTCCCGGTTGGTTTCTTTTTTAGACCATTTATCAATTTTCCCAGTTGATCTATTTCAACAAATCTATCTTTGTCATGGTCATAATATTCCCATTTTCTCCATTGTTTCCCATAAATTGGTCCTGCATCTCCCCATCTTTTTGCAAATTCAGCATCTTCTTTTATTCTCTGACCATATTCTTTCATTGTCTTGTCCCAATCAGGAGTATATTTTACAATACCTTCGGGAAAAATTCCTTCTTTTTGCATTCCGGGAAGATTGGCTTGAAAAGCATCAGGTCTCCAAATAGGGCAGTTATTATCTTCAAGATATTTAGTATTTGTATCCCCTCTTAAAAACCATATTGTTTCATGAAACATGGATTTTGTAAACATTTTTTTAGTAGTTAACAAAGGATACCCTTCTCTAAGGTCATATTCGTTTTGATGCCCAAATAAAGAAATAATTCCGGAACCTTTGCTTCCTCCTTTAAAATTTGAACGATTAGAAGTTAAAATTGCTTTTGAATGATCTAAATATTGTTGTGCCATTTTTTATTAAGTTAAAAATTAATAAATTTTAAAAAGATAATTATAGTTAAAAATAATTTTATGATAAACGGTTATTATGCCAACATCTATAAATTGATTTTCCTATTACCCCAATCCCTAAAGGGAGTAGTGAAAATCAATTTGTACCCTTTAGGGTTAGGGAAAACAAATTGATTAATAAACAAATTCTTATATTTCTGGCATAATAACGGACAATCAATTCTAAATTCAAAAATAGCTTTTATTTATATTAATTATAAAACTCCAAAGTTTAAATTATAGACAAATTATTAACAAAAACCTTTAACCGAGCAAAGCGAACTCATAAACATCTTATTATAATAAAAAATTTGTGGATAATCCGTGACTGAACAGCAGGTAGGTTTGGTTCATTTTGTATCAAGATATAAGAACAGGAAGTTTTAAGATTATTATCTTAGAATTGGACATAATAAACCGCTGTATCCGTATGTACGTACAACGATTTGGCTAAAAATTGGCGGGCAGTTTTACCCACTTTTTTATCAAATTGCATAATAGTATATTTTTTGTAATTCGTTTCATTTTACTACTTGCCGCCCGCTTGTTTTTAGCCTTTGTTGAACTAAATCCCTTACGGGATAGCTTCCTGTCAAAGATATGAAACTTTCT
>CAYLPA010000486.1:0-1869 GCA_964385385.1 uncultured Saprospiraceae bacterium
TTAGTTACTGTTTTACTTCCTTTGCCTCTTCACAGCTATGTGAAACTGAAATTTTGCCTCGTTCAAGTGATGCTCTGTAAATATTCTCGTTAGGGTAATCAAAAACATCGAAAGCGGTTCCTAAAACGGTAATATCGTTTTCAAAAGTATGTACAATAAAAGGTGTTTCAGGATCATATTCAACATCAAAGCATGCTTCCCCTTCAAGTATTACTTCCCGTTTTTCTTCACCAAAGTGTTTATTATATTTTAATTTTGAATCGGAGTTAATAAATACTGTAGTTTTATCTGGAAGAATGATTTTTTGTATTTCTCCTTTAGGGACAATAATCTCTTGATATTCCACAACTTTCTCAGATTTTGGAATTACTGAAAGATAAAATATTGCACACATAAAAAACAAAATTACACATGCTACGGCGGCATACTGCCAAATAGATTGTTTAAAAATAATTCGATTTTTAACCGGAGCTTTAAAATCGTTCAGCTTTAAAGTATTTTCTAATTTCAACCATTCATTTTTTACAAAACCATCAGGGAGTTCACACTTTTTGAATCGTAATTGGAGAATAAGCATTTTTGCTTCTAAAGCTGTTTCCTTGTTTTTATGCCCTTTAGAAAACCATTTTTCCCACTTAACTACGTCAGTTTGATTTTTATTTGTAGCATAATTGATGAAAGATTCGTTTAACACAAAGTCATCAAATTTATAATTTTTATATTTCATAATAAATTATTGGTCAAACTAATTATATATGAGTATTAACTTCTTGTTTTATACTCATATTTTAGAAAATAATTTTGAAAAAAGTTTTTTGTTATTGATTTTCTGCTAATTAAAAAATATTCAAACTACTTTGTTTTTGCAACTTTCGCAATATTTTCAATGTTCTTGTCAATAAGTTTGCAACTGATTGTTGATTGATGGATAATACATGACCGATTTCGATATTAGAATGATTGCAATAGAATTTTAAATAAATAATGTCTTTTTGCTTTGGAGTTAAATTTGATAGCAAATATTTAATAATTTTCATTGCTTCCTTGTGTGATTCATTATTAAGGAATATTTCTTCGGGTGAAATTTCAAAGCAATAATCCTTTTCTGGATAATTATTAGTATCAGCTCTTTTCAAAATGTCGCAGTTATTAATTTTAATTAGGTTATTTCGAAAAGAGGCGAAAAGGTATGCTTTTACGAATTTTACTTCGGATATTCTATCTCTTGATTCCCAAATTTTTACAAACATATCTTGAATGGTATCAACGACAACATCGTGGCTTGGTGTAATCTTTAAACCATAGAAATATAAATTTTCATAATATTTAGTAAATAACTTGTTTAGTGCTACCGGATCACTATGTTTAAGTGCACGCCAAAGATTCTGATCCTCCTCAAGTTGAAAGTTGTGGTTATTTTGGAGTTTACTTTCCATGGTCTATTATCACTTCATTATATTTGGCAAAGTAAAGTTTCACAAGGTTTTTTTAAGAAAAGCCTGAACTTTAAGTTTTGTTCAAATTTAGTAATTTATTTTTATGATGGGTTCTTTTGCACTATTTTCTGTGAAAATTGTATTTTATTATTCAGCAATTTTGGTTATTTAGCAGTTTTAATTATTTCTTCACAAATAAACTCAGCTGTTTTCCCGTCACCAAATATTTTTGGATATGTTAATTCTTTGTTATTGTCGAAAAAATTAAAGGAATCAATAATTTTTTGTTCATCTGCATCAGCAACAATTGCAGTTTTATTATCAACAATTTCTACCCACTCGGTTTCTGTTCTCATAATAATACATGGTTTTTCAAAGAAATATGCTTCTTTTTGAACTCCACCGGAATCAGTCATAATAATTTTTGCGTTTT
>CAYLPA010000487.1:0-1865 GCA_964385385.1 uncultured Saprospiraceae bacterium
TTCTTATTGACACACCACAGAAATCTGAATATCAATTCTTATATTATTCAACAATATAATTTAATTGTAAATATTTTTGTATCTTTGGTAAGGAATTAGTTTCTTTATGTGGCTAAAGATTTTAGATAAAGAATTCAAAATACAAATTATTAAAACAAAGCTTATGAAAAATATTATAATTTTAACTCTACTATTTTACGCTTTTACTTCTCATGCTCAAAATACAGCATCATTCAAAATAGCTGATAAAGGAAGGATAGAAAAAATATTACTTACAGCAGATGGGTATGTCACCATATATGTAGATAGTGCTAACCACCCAAATATTATCAAGTGGGATAACTATTTCAATCCTATTTGGAAAATAAGCTTTATTGATTCGTCAATTTCCCCATGGGGAAGACAAATAATTGAGTCATCTGATGGTTCTTTTTATTATGCCCCAACAACTGTGGAAAATTTATATTGGAGTTCAATAGTAATAACTAAAATCAGTGGAAATGGATCCATATTATGGCATAAAAACTATAATTGGAATACAGGTTTATTAAAAGGTATTCCGGTCTTAGCGAATGCCTGTAACAATGAAAATGGATTTATTGTTGCAGGAGGCATGTGCGGGACTGAAGGTACAATAATTAGAGCAGATGAAAATGGCAATATTCTCTGGTGCAAACAATACTATTACCAAAATCTAAATTTATTTGCTATTTCGATTTTTCCGGAAAATAATGGATACACTATTATATCAAGATATAATAAAGGTTCTCAGAAACTTGCTCATCTTTTTTATAGGATAGACGATTCTGGAAATATAATTCCATCACACAAATCATATGTAAATGATTCGTTAGATATCTTCTATTATGAGAATATCGTTAAGCTTAATAATGGGAAGGGATTTGCATGTACAGGGGGTATTCCAAATCCAAGCGTTAAATCTCAAGCCATAACTTTTCTAGATACTGCTTTTAATATTACCCAATCCATTTTGCTTATGCAAGACTCTGTTCAATTTAACATTAATGATTTAGTATCAACTCCATCAGGTAATGCATTTATTGCTTGTGGAACTATTTGGGGACATACACATTATGATGGATGTCTTCTCAAAGTAAATATAAATGGAACTGTTGAATGGTGCTATAAAACAGCTCCATACACAAATAATATTGGAAATGGTATTGATGCAGAGTTTCAGGATATGATTATTAAAAACAATTATTTGTATGTAGGGGGTTTTGGCAATTTTGATGGTGCAATTATAGCAATCCTTGATAGCAACGGAACAGGATTTTGCAATTCAACATCGTATCCTTTAACTGTTTCAAACCGAACATACGTCAGCGATGATTCTCTCATCACTTATACTATTCGCAACAGTGGGGTTCTCAATATAAACCTTAATACTAGTAATTTTGTCTTCATAAATAAGCATCAGTATTGTGGTGTGATGCCCGGCTTTGAGAAACAAGAATTAATTCTTAATTCCCTATTAATTTATCCTAACCCAGCAAATGAATATATTGAATTTTCAAACGAAAATATTCTTGATGATGCATATAAAATCTCAATATACAATTCCATAGGTCAACTGGTTAAAACTTATAATGAAATTAATAAACAACTTTATATTGGAGATTTGAGAAATGGAGTTTATATGATTGAAATTTTCAATAAGAACAGTAAGTTTGTTAGGAAGCTAATTAAATATTAACCGTAACCAAGCTTTAACCTATGCTTATTATATTTCCTGCACACAGATAAGAAATTATAAATTTTCTACTTATTAAATTCCACCACATAAACAAATTGTTAATTTTTTTGGTATTTTTGAATAATCAATTATATAACTTTATCTATTA
>CAYLPA010000488.1:0-1861 GCA_964385385.1 uncultured Saprospiraceae bacterium
ATTTATTCTGATACTTGCGAATGGGTGTGCACTTGCTCATGCTGGGCACACACAAAAAATATAGTGCATTTGGCAAACAGTGCTAAATATAAAGATGACAGTAATAAATAAGCATAGAAGCAAATTGAAAGATTGGAGTGTTGAAATGCCAAACCCACCATATTCAAACCGTTAGCTGCAAGCAATCTAAAAAAATAGCAGTTGATTAAAGATTAATGAACAAAAAAAACAGTTGACTAATTTTACATTATGAGATTGAAATTTTTAGTAGCATTTATATTAGTTTTTGGCTATTTGATTTCTTTTGGACAGGATAAGAATTTGAAAACATTGCAATCGTATAATTTTGAATCAATATTTGGATACTTAGGAGACGATAGTCTGAATGTTTATTGCCTTCTTGGACAAGGATTTTTTAGGACACCACGTTCTGATAACTTTGATTCATTAATTGTTGAATGGATTGAGAAAAGTCCACAAGCTTATGTTATACCAGTATCAAGTATGAGCCCAACAATGACTGATATTCCTGATTCTAAAATGACATATTGCTGGATTATTAATGAATTGGATACCTTAAATATATTTCTCGTAAGACAAGGTTGCTTTCCAGGAGGAACGATGCAGAAGCATACGTTAAAATATATAAAATCACCGATTTTTGGTTCCTTCGGTTTGTTTGAAAACATCAGGATTAGAAGAGAAAATAGCAAAATGATGAGAGATACCAAGAGTAAGGTTGAGAACTATGTTAAGAGAAAGGATTACAATGATTTTATTGAAAATATTATTGAAGCTGAGAATTTTGCAAAGAAAAATAAATTAGGTATTTGGAAAGATATTGAATTAAAAACTGATTAATGCCAGCAGCTAACAATGTATAAAAATAATAGCCGAAATAGTTATAAAATAAAGGGTTGTAGCCGCTTCAGCTTTCTTGTAACTTGGCAGGTAAGTATCACGCAATCGGTTACTATTCTTATACTGGTCGTTAGTGAATATAATTATGAGAAGAATTAAAATAGTACTTGTGCTAACGTTATTAAGCAATTTATTATTTGGGCAAGGTGACACGATATTATCCGAATATCAAGGACAAGAAATAAAAATATTACTTGATACAAATTCAAGGTCTTTTAAACATTTTTATTCGCCTTTTTCAAATTTTTCAGATATTGGACTTATAATATTTGGAAACCCTGAAATTTTAATAGATAGGACAATATGGGATGCGAATAATCGAATAATTGCTAAAAAAGTCTCATCTGAATATGGTTACGTATATTACGAATGGAGAGCAAAACAGAATGGTATAAAAACATTTGAGCAGATTCAATTCTATCCAATGCACTTCAAGTCTACTTTATTTCTAAATGATTCTGGAATTGTAAATGAACAAGATATTGTAACAGATGCTCCATATACAAGAGTTTCTTATTTTAATGATAATCTAAGAATGGTGGAAGTAATTCAAATTGCACTTATGGACGAACAAGCAGATTCAAATTTGTCAGTCCTAAACATAATTTCAAGTAAAATCATCGTAAATAAGAACACTATTTTATGGACTAAATATAACTTTCATAAAAATGGTAATATTAAATCAACGGGGCTTTATATAACTTCTAATGTTGAAGGTATCAAAAATGGTCAAGTCGGATTATGGATATACTATGATAATAATGGGAAGTTTGTTAAAGAAACATTCACTAAATAAAATAAAATTTAGCCTTTAAACAAAATAGAATTAGAAACAACTATTTTCTAACTTTTGAAAGAGCGAAAGTTAAAGGAATTGCTAAAATTGAAATAACAGCCGAAAGTTTAAAAGCATTTTCTAAACCCATCCAATCACTAAAAA
>CAYLPA010000489.1:0-1855 GCA_964385385.1 uncultured Saprospiraceae bacterium
TTATCAATAATTTCTTTAGCTTCTTCGGCATTTGTTCCCTGCAAACGAACGATAATTGGAATATTAATTTCACCTATGTTTTTATAAGCATCAACAATTCCGTTAGCAACCCTGTCGCATCTTACAATTCCGCCAAAAATATTTACGAGTATTGCTTTAACATTAGGGTCTTTTAAAATTATTCTAAATCCTTTTTCAACACGTTCGGCATCAGCAGAACCACCAACATCCAAGAAATTTGCTGGTTCGCCACCTGATAATTTTATTAAGTCCATTGTAGCCATTGCTAAACCGGCACCATTTACCATGCACCCGACATTACCATCAAGTTTAACATAATTTAGATTATATTCGCCTGCTTCAATTTCAACAGGAGATTCTTCTTTTAAATCTCGCAATACTTCGATAGTAGGATGACGAAATATCGCATTATTATCAATAACAACTTTTGCATCTGCTGCCATAATTTTATTATCGGAAGTTTTAATCACAGGATTGATTTCAAACAAAGAAGCATCGCAGCCGGAATATGCTTTGTATAATGCGTCAACAAATTGTACCATCGATTTGAATGCTTGTCCTGACAAACCAAAATTAAAAGCAATTCTTCGGCATTGAAAAGCTTGAAGTCCAGTTTTTGGGTCAATTTCTTCTGTGAAAATTTCTTCGGGAGTTTCTGCAGCAACAGTTTCAATATCCATTCCGCCACGAGGTGAATACATTATCATATTTTTTCCGGTGCTACGGTTTAACAAAACGCTCATATAATATTCAAGAGTTTCGGATTCGCCGGGATAATATATGTTTTGTTCAACAAAAATTTTTCTTACCAGTTTTCCTTCTTTTTTTGTTTGGGGAGTAACTAGCATCATCCCGAGAATATTGCTTGCATATTCTTTGACTTCGTCTAAAGATTTAGCAATTTTCACACCTCCGCCTTTTCCTCGTCCACCAGCATGTATCTGAGCTTTAATTGCCCATTTATCAGTACCTGTTAGATTTTGAATTTCTTTTGCTGCTTCAATAGCATCTTCAACTGTATGGGCAACAATGCCAACCGGAATTGGTACGCAATAACTATTTAATATTGATTTTCCTTGATATTCGTGTAAATTCATAGAATATGTTTTTTATTCAGATGTTCGATTAATAAAATTATGAAAGAACAAAAATAATGATTTTAATAAATTTAAAATTGTTTTTTAGTAAAAAATTATAATTCACAAATTCTTATCTTTGCTTTTTACAAACATAAATAAAATGATAAAAGCAGAGAATATTTATAAAACTTTCGGAGAACTTAAAGTTTTAAAAGGAATCAATCTCGAAATAAAAAAAGCGGAGATAGTTTCAATAGTCGGAGCTTCAGGTGCAGGGAAGACAACTTTATTGCATATTTTGGGGACTTTGGATAAAGCTGATTCCGGGAATATTTTTATTGATAATAATCCAATTACAGATTTAAGTGATAAGAAACTCTCGGAATTTAGAAATCAACAAATAGGTTTTGTTTTTCAATTCCATCATTTGCTTCCTGAATTTACTGCTTTAGAAAATGTTTGTATTCCTGCTTTTATTAATAAAGTTTCAAAAAGAAAAGCTGAAGCACAGGCAAAGGAAATTTTAGAATTTCTTAATCTCTCTGACCGCCATGACCATAAACCAGCCGAACTCTCTGGAGGCGAACAACAACGTGTAGCTGTTGCCCGTGCTTTAATTAATAATCCTTCTGTAATTCTTGCTGATGAACCTTCGGGAAATCTTGATTCTAAACATGCTAAAGAACTTCATAAATTATTTTTCGATTTACGTGATAAGTTTAATCAAACTTTTATTATCGTTACTCACAATGAAA
>CAYLPA010000490.1:0-1851 GCA_964385385.1 uncultured Saprospiraceae bacterium
ATTTTCGAGAGTAGAAACATCATTGGGATTAATCTCATAAGCCAATAAAAGATAATAGTAAGAGACGTCAATATCTTTAAGATATTTCCCATAAATCTCCCCAAGTTTGCTGTAAGCTTTATAGAAATTAGAATCAGCGGCAAGGATATTATTTAGAATTATAATACTCGTATCAACTTTGTTTAAATCAAGATAAATACTAGCAAGGTCATATTGATAATCAAAGTTTTTCGGCACAAGTCTTATTAAAGTTTTATAGCTTTTTATAGCCACAGGATAATCTTTGTTTTTTGCTGTCGTTTGTGCAACATACAGCATATTGTTTAAAGCATCTTTATTAAGATGACTTAATTTCAAAGCATTATCATAATAATATCTTGCTAACTCATAATTATCCAAAGCTGAATATGCGTTACCAAGCAATATCCAGGCAGCAACATATTTCGGATGAATATCCAGAGCATGTTTTAAATAAGTTATTGATTGATTAAGATTTTTGTTTTTCAGGATTATATTTTTCTCTTTTTGCGATTTGTTAATCAGCATGCCGGCAGCCGAAGTATTGCATTTAACACTGTTAACAGATGTTTTTACATCAGTAGTAAAAAGTGTGAAATCATCTTTCCATGTGCAATTTCTTGATATTGTTTTTATTGAAAATGCCAGAATAATCAAAAGGACAAGAACCGTAGCAAATCTTTTATAAGTTTTCTCATCTTTAAATAATAAAATCAATTTTTCACTTATCAGGTATGCTATTACTATCGTAAATCCGAGAAGAGCAATAAAAATAAAACGCTCGTTCATAAAAGCCCCGATGTTTACAAGAATGTTTGAAGCTATTGAAAAAACGATCAGGTAAAATAATATGCCGTAAGCAATAATATCTTTTTTCCATATTTTTCTTATGGCATAAACAATCAAAGCAACATAAATTATTATAGAAATTATTGAAACGGGATTGCTCCATGTTGTTAATTCAATATGATAAGGATAATAATCGTGAGTTAAAGGATGAGGGAAAAACATCAATTTCAGATAAACAGCATAAGTGAAAAACAAGGTGGCATATTTTGATTTTCCTAATTTTTCAACATCCATAAAAGGTGAGTTGAGTAATTCATAATTCGGTACTGAATTCATCAGAAAACCAAGTGCCTGATATCGTAGAATAAAATAAGCAATTAGCCCAAGTGACAATCCTGAAATTACTAAAACATAATCTTTGATTTTGGCTTTGGTAAACACAAAAAGAGTTAATGGAATCACGGCAAGAAATGTCAGAGTGTTTTCCTTTGAAAGAATGCCTAGAAAGAAAATAAAAGGCAGCAAAATCAAATATTTTATTTTTTTCTTTCTAATATAATCTATCGAAAAATTTATTAATAAAACATTGAAAAACAAGCTAAACAATTCGTCTCTGCCTTTGATATTTGCAACAACTTCGGTGTGCAGAGGATGAGCAACAAAAAGCAATGCCGCCAAAAATGGAATTGACAACAACCATGTTTTCTTAGGATTCGGTTTAAATAGTTTTCTGAGTAAAAGAAAAACCAGAACTGATGTTAAAGAATAGAGCAACACATTGATAAGATGCCCAACGAAAGGATTTTCTCCGAACAATTCATACTCAAAAGAAAAACAAAGTTGAGACAAAGGACGATAACGACCACCGGGCAGCAGGTTTTTATTTTTCCCTAAAAAGCCCGACAAAGCATCGCTGAAAAGAATTTCTTTAACTCCTCCCTCCCACTTCAAACCCTGAGTGGTGTATTCATTTCCCGTAATCATCAACAAATCGTCAAGGGTGTAATCATAGAACAAAGTGTTAAAATACAAGACGATTGAAAG
>CAYLPA010000491.1:0-1837 GCA_964385385.1 uncultured Saprospiraceae bacterium
TGCTGCTTTATGTTGGGTATATCAATAAAATATTTTCGATAATGTTTTCTGGTTTCAAAAATCCCTCTTTTTTCACCTTTCCATTTTATTGAATTTTCGAGATGTTGTTTGCAAACATCAACTCTTTGATTAATATCAGGTTTTTCTAATAAATTACCGGTTTTAAGATAATGTTTTATTTCGTTGAAAATCCATGGATTTCCAATTGCTGCTCTTCCAATCATAATTCCATCGACATTGTATTTTGTTTTCATTTCTAATGCTTTTTCAGGACTGTCAACATCTCCGTTTCCGATAATCGGGATAAACATTCTCTGATTATTTTTTACTTCTCCAATAAGTGTCCAATCAGCATTTCCTTTATATAATTGAGCTTTTGTTCTTCCGTGAATTGCAATGGCTTTAATGCCGACATCTTGCAAACTTTCTGCAATTTCAACAATTGGCTTATTTGTTTCGTCCCAACCGAGACGTGTTTTAACAGTAACAGGTAATTTTGTAGCTTTCACAACAGCTTCGGTTATTGTTATCATCAAAGGAATATTATTTAAAATACCGGCTCCTGCTCCTTTTGAAATTACTTTTCTAACAGGACAACCGAAATTAATATCAATCAGGTCGGGATTAGCTTCTTCAGCAAGCATAGCAGCTTTGACCATTGAATCAACATTATACCCAAAAATCTGAATGCCTATGGGTCTTTCTTTTTCATCAAAATCCAATTTTTTTACGCTCTTCAAAGCATTGCGAATTAATCCTTCTGATGAAATGAATTCGGTGTACATTAAATCGGCACCAAATTTTTTAGAAAGTAAACGAAAAGGCGGGTCGGTAACATCTTCCAATGGGGCTAAAATTATTGGGAACTTACCTAATTCAATATTTCCTATCTTTACCAAAATTTTTTGAAATTATTAATAAATACACCGTAAAATTAATAATATATCCCAAAATGAAAAAAGAATCATTTTTACAAAATATAAACCCTTCTTTACAGTTTTTTATATTTCTTGCAATTATATTAAGTTCTTTGATTTTCACTTTTTTGTTTTCTTATTTGTTTGCTTATCTTTTTTGGGGAGAAAATATGTTCTCTTTGGGATTTGAAATATCAGATAACTTAAGTTCTGAATCTGTAAATTTTTTAAAATATATTCAAATTATCAATCAAATTGGATTGTTTATTATTCCTGTATTGTTTTTTGCTTTTCTAAAAAACAGGAATATTTCAGCTTATCTAATGATTGATAAAAAGCCAAAACTTTTTTCTTTATTAGCATCAGGAGTTTTGATATTTGTTGCAATGCCTTTTATAAACTGGATGGTAGAAATCAATCAGATGCTTGATTTGCCTGAGTCCTTGAGAATAATCGAAGATTGGATGAAAAGCTCAGAAAAAGATGCAGAACTTCTTACTAATGCATTTTTAAACGTTGATACTTATCTTGGATTTTCTGTCAATTTATTAATGATTGCAATAATTCCTGCAATTGGAGAAGAGTTTTTATTCAGAGGAGTTTTTCAAAGAATTTTTACTGATTGGTTTAAAAATGTTCATGTGGCAATAATTGTTACAGCTTTTATTTTTAGTGCATTTCATATGCAGTTCTATGGTTTTTTACCACGATTCATGTTGGGTGTTCTTTTCGGTTATTTATTTGTGCTGACAGGTTCTTTGTGGGTTCCTATTTTTGTTCATTTTGTTAATAATGCTGCTGCTGTAATTGTAGCTTTCCTTGCAAGGAAAAATGTTATTGATATTGATTACGAAGAATTTGGAACCGTTGATAATAATATTTATATCTGGGTAAGTTGTATTTTTATAGCTTTAATATTA
>CAYLPA010000492.1:0-1837 GCA_964385385.1 uncultured Saprospiraceae bacterium
TGAGAAATTTGATTTTAAAAGAAATTATTTAAGATTTTCTTTATCAGGAAAAAAAATAATTGGTGCTTTTATTATTGATGAAAAAATAATGTTTTCTAATAAAAAGAAATCAGAAGAAATTTGTGAAACCAAAATAAAAAGGAAATTATTTGGAGAGCATAATTTGATGAATATTCTTTCGGTTATCGCAACATGCAAAATTTTGAAAATACCAAACGATTTAATTATTGAAGGTATTTTATCTTTTAAAGGTTTGCAGCATAGACTTGAATATGTTGGTGAATTCTCTAATATTTATTTTTATAATGATTCAATAGCAACAATCCCGGAAGCAACAATTCAAGCAATTAAAACTTTGAAAATGGTTGACACAATAATTCTTGGTGGATTTGACAGGGGGATTAATTATGAAAAATTTATAGAATATTTAAGCAATTCAAAAATTAAAAATTTTATTTTTATTGGTGATGTAGGAAAAAGATTGCTAGATGGTTTGAGAAAAAAGAAAACAGTAGGCAAAAAATATTTCTCGATTAACAGTTTTGATGAAATAATTGAAATTGTAATAGAAAACACTAAGCCAAAAACAATTTGTTTATTGTCGCCTGCAGCGGCAAGCTACGATATGTTCAAAAATTTTGAGCAGAGAGGAAATATCTTCAAAAATATTGTGAGGAATATTTAATTTATTTATTCCGCAGATTTTTCTTTTTTCGCAGTTGTTTTTTTAACTGCTGGTTTTGTTGCTTTTTTTTGTGCTTCCTTTTTTTCTTTGGCTTTAGAATCGCTTGCAGGTTTTTTTGTTGCTGGTTTCTTTTTTACTTCAGTTTTTTTAGCAACTTTCTTTTCTTTCTTTTCAGCAATTACTTTTTCCTTAACAGCCGGAGCTTTATCTTCTGATTTAACATCTTTCGGTGTTTCTTTTACAGCAACAACTTCTTTTGGAGTTTTTTCAACTGCAACAATTTCTTTTGGAGTTTCTTTAACAACAACAACTTCTTTCGGTGTTTCTTCCACTACAGCAACTTCTTTTTTTACAACAACGAATTTATTTTTTGACTTATTTCTGGGTCTTTTAACTCCATAAGAACCCATAATAATTTTACCTCTTTTTGTTTTTTTGTCTCCTTTGCCCATATTCAATATTTTTAAATCTATTTTTTTTCAGAATAATTAAGATGCAAAATTAGAAAAAAATTATCAAACGGAAAGATATTTTTTTAATTGTTGATTAAAAGCAATAAATTTTATAATTCAATGTTTATTGTTTTAATAAAAGTTTAGTTTTGTATTAATGAAAACAATTATTTAAATGGCAGATAGCCTAAAATTAATTTCCTAAAAAATTAAAATAATTTTGCATTTAGATAGATTAAAAATAGTTTTATATTTACCCCTCCAAATTTTTACAATAAAATGAAATTAAATCCCCCAAAATATTTTTGCATATTAATAATTATAGTTATTAGTATTGTTTTTACTAATGAAGCCAAATCTCAACATAAGCCGAAACAACATTCAAATAAACATACCATTAGCGGTTATGTTAAAGATGCAAGCACAGGCGAATTTCTTATAGGAGCAAATGTTTATATTAAGGAAACATTAAAAGGTACGACAACAAATCGATACGGTTTTTTTTCACTTACACATGTTGAAGGAAACTGTCATTTTGTTGTTTCATTTATCGGTTATTCAAAATATGAGAAAGTTATTAATCTTAATAAAAATTATCAGATAAATGTTTCTCTTAAACTAAATGCGATTCTAACTAAAGAAGTTGTTATTACTGGCGAAAAGGAAGATAAAAACACTCAAAACACTAAAGTTGGTACAT
>CAYLPA010000493.1:0-1834 GCA_964385385.1 uncultured Saprospiraceae bacterium
AGATGAAACATGGTGGCATAACTTCAAAGTTTGGAGTCATTTTCTCAATATCCAACTTTACTTTTTTTCTTTTACAAATTTATATCCTTATGTAAAAAAGCTTTGCGTATTTCTATTCAACCCAAATCCTAAAAATACGCAAAGGAGTCTCTATGAAAAATACTCAAAATTCCCGTAATTCAGTCAAGGAAAATATCCATTTGAATGGCTTGATTGTAAAAAATCCCAATTCAGCAGGAATTGATCTTGGATCAAAAGACCACTGGGTAGCCGTTTCTCCACACTTAGCAAAAGATCGTATTAAAAGATTCCCTACTTTTACTTGTGACCTGCATGAAATTAGTAATTGGCTAAGAAAATGTAATGTAGAGTCTATTGCAATGGAATCTACTGGAATTTATTGGATACCATTATATGAAATATTAGAAGAAGACGGTTTTGATGTCAATTTATGCAATGCGCAACATGTTAAAAATCTTCCTGGACGTCAGAAAACAGATGCAAAGGACTGTGCCTGGATACAGAAATTACATTCATTTGGATTATTGACTGCTTCTTTTGTACCCAAATTAGATATTCTTGCTCTTCGCACATTGATGAGGTACCGTGAAAGATTGCAAAGCGAAAATTCCAGACATGTTTTAAGGATGCAGAAAGTTCTTACACAAATGAATGTTCTACTTCCCAAAGTATTAAGTGATATTACTGGAAAAACAGGAACAGACATAATCAAAGCTATAATATCAGGTAAAACCGATCCAGAGTATTTAATGCAATTCAAAAATAAGCAAGTCAAAGCATCAGATGAGAATTTTTTGAAAGCGCTAAATGGAAACTATCAGGATTTTTATATCAAAATTCTATCAAATGAACTGATGCATTATGAATACTTTAAAGAAAAAATAGAAAAAATGGATAATGAAGTTTCATATCTTTTTACCAAAATGATTAAATCTGCAAATAATTCCTACGATGATTCTATTATTTTAACTGATGCTGAAATGTTGATTGCTTTAACTGGTGTTGACCTTACTCGTGTGCCTGGACTCAAGATATTGAGCATCAGAAAATTGATCAGTGAAACCGGTATAGATATGAGTAAATGGAAAGATGCTAAACATTTCACTAGCTGGTTGAGACTTTCACCAAATTCAAGGATAAGCGGTGGAAAAATTCTCAGTAATAATAAAAAACGTAAAAAACCAAAAGCAGCAATCTATCTTCGAACTTGTGCTGGTAGCTTACGAAGAAGTAAAACTCATCTTGGTAGTTTTCTTAGAAGAAAACAAGCTCAGACAAATTATACAAATGCTCTTACAGCAACGGCTCGTAAAATAGCTGTAATTTACTATAACATGCTTAAATACAAGACTTCTTACATTGAATTAGGTTGTGACTATTATGAAAATCAACATATTGAGAGGTTAGTTATAAATCTAAGTAAATCAGCAGATAGACTTGGATTTACTTTGGTTAAAAAAGAAGAATAGTGTTTTCTAATTTAATTGGTAGTAATTGCTCCAAGGCTGTCCGCTCATTGGTGTAAAACCCGCAGTTAAGCATAGTTGCCTGTATTGCCGTTTATTTGATTTGTGGGTCTGTAAATCTAATATTTATCAGATACCCAGTATAGGAGAATCTAGCTTCTGAATACAGGTGGGCAGTTACTAATTTATGATGATCTAATTAAAAAAAAGGAGAGTTATCGATAAGTATTAAAATAGCTTAAATTTCAACTTTTCAGGATAATTGTGTCTATAAACTACTATTTTACAACAAATTACGACCAAAACTCCTATATAAAAGGTAATTTAGTTTCATAGGAGACGGTATT
>CAYLPA010000494.1:0-1820 GCA_964385385.1 uncultured Saprospiraceae bacterium
ATCTTTAATCACGTAATCAAAAGCACCTAATTTAATTGCTTTAAGAGCAATATCTATTTTTTCCTGAGCAGAGATTATTACAACTTTTGTTTCGTCATTATATTCTTTTATAATCTTAAGAACCTTAAGACCATTTAATCCATTCATGTTATAATCAAGAAAAATAAATTCCGGATTTTTGTATAAATTTTTCACACATTCTTCTCCTGACGGAAACATTTGTACATTAGTGAAGTCATAATCATATAAAATTTTTCTAATCAACCTACCATAAATTGGATCGTCATCAACTATATATATTAATAAATCTTTATTTTTCCCTGCCATTTTAGATAGTATTTGAAAATTATTGATTGCTAACGGCTAAATTAATGCCAATATAAAACATCAGGCATAAAGTGTTGACTTACTACTTTTTAAACACATGAAACAATTAAGTGCGATTTCTTTATTTAGGATTTTATTTCTAAAAAATAGAAAAAAATATATTTGTTTGTTTATTATTAAGAATTTTTCTCTAATTTAGATTTTTTTTAATAATAAATAATTATGAAATTATTGAAAATTTTTATCGTCGAAGACGACCCAATGTACGCAAAAATTTTGAATTTTCATCTTTCAAAAAATCCGGATTATGAAATAGAAAATTTTGCTAGCGGTAAAGAATGTATAAAAAATTTATACAAGGATCCCGCAATAATAACTCTCGACTATACTCTCCCTGACATGTCAGGTATGGAAGTTTTAAAAAAAATAAGAAAACATAATTCTGATATAAGTGTAATAATAATTTCAGGGCAAGAAAACGTATCAACTGCTGTAAATCTCCTTAAAGAAGGAGCATACGATTATTTAGTGAAAGATAACGAAACAAGGGACAGGATTTGGAATTCCATTAAAAATATCAGAGAGAATCTTGAGCTGAAAAATGAAATCTCAGTTTTAAGAGAAGAAATTGAAAAGAAATATGAATTCAATAAAATATTAATAGGAAATAGTCCATCTCTTTTTCATGTTTTTAGTTTAATGGAAAAGGCAATCAAATCAAATATTACTGTTTCAATTACAGGAGAAACTGGAACGGGAAAAGAATTGGTTGCAAAGGCAATTCATTATAATTCTCAATGGAAAAGAAAACCTTTTGTCGTTGTTAATGTTTCAGCAGTTCCAAAAGATTTAATAGAAAGTGAAATGTTTGGACACGAAAAAGGAGCGTTCACAGGAGCCATCTCAAAAAGAATTGGAAAATTCGAAGAAGCACATAAAGGCACATTATTTTTAGATGAAATAGGAGAAATGGATTTAGCAATGCAATCAAAATTGCTTAGAGTGCTCCAGGAGAAAGAATTTACAAGAGTTGGTGGAAACGGCAATGTGAAAGTAGATTTAAGGGTAATTGTTGCAACTCATAGGAATTTATTAGATGATGTTAAAAGTGGAAAATTCAGAGAAGATTTATACTATAGATTGCTGGGGCTTCCAATAGAATTGCCACCCCTAAGAGATAGAGGCAATGATATATTGATTCTTGCAAAATATTTTATTGATGAATTCTGCAAGGAAAACAAAATGCCGAAGGTAAATATTTCTTCTTCTACACAAGACAAACTTATGAGATATCCATTCCCGGGAAATGTCCGAGAACTAAAAGCTGTTATGGAGCTTTCGGCAGTTATGACAAATTCAAGTACTATTGACCCTGATGATGTTAATTTTTATTCAACAAGCTCAATGACAGATTTGCTTTTGCAAGAATGTTCTTTACAGGAATACACTAGAAAAATTATTAAGAGCTATCTTAACAAATATAATAACGATAT
>CAYLPA010000495.1:0-1820 GCA_964385385.1 uncultured Saprospiraceae bacterium
ATAAGCTTAGATCCTAATATGCAATCAGCTCATAAATATTTTCTAATCAATAAAGGTACTGAAAATGAATTATTGAAAGATTATAAAAAAGTAGCTGTTGATTTAGAACTATTTGATTTGTATGAAAAACAAGAACCACCAATTGAAGAAGCTAATTATTAAATAAGAATTATTGCAACTCTTTACTTTCTCTGATTATTTTTTCAAATTTTATTCAAAGACTTTTTTATATATTTGCTATTTGGAGCATTAATAAAAAATATTTGTATTTTTGATAAATGATTAACAATAAAATCAATATTGAAAAAATCTATAATCATTGGATTACGACTTCTGATAAAGATTTCGAAACAATGATTCATCTATACAATTCTAAAGATTTCCATTGGGCTTTATTTATTGGACATATAGTAATTGAAAGATTAATAAAAGCAGCAGTAATAATAAATACAAATGAACATCCTCCATTTACACATGATTTAAGACGACTTGCTAAATTATCTAAACTTAAATTCAATAATGAACATTTAGTATGGCTTGATACAATAACAAGCTTTAATTTAAACTCGAGATATGATAGTTATAAACAAGCTTTTTACAAAAAATGCACACCAGATTTCACATCAGAATGGATTACTAAAATAAAGGAACTTAGAAAATGGATAAAAGCGAAGCAATAAAGATAGCAAAAAGATATGTTGACTCAGTTTGTCTTAAGTACCAAATTGAGAATGTTATTCTTTTTGGCTCTTATGCAAAAGGAACTAATCATGTTGATAGTGATATTGATTTAGCAATAATTTTTAAATCAATTGATGATGTTATTGATATGCAAATTGAGCTATTAAAAATGAGAACTGACGATGATTTATTGATTGAACCACATCCTTTCAGTTTATCGGATTTTCATGAATCAAATCCAATTGTTTGTGAGATTATGAAAAATGGTATAGAGTTAAATTATTAAACTTAATAAATAACATGACTAAAATGGAATTAACAAGACTAATTCTTGATATAATCATTATTCTTTTGTTTTTATTCTTTACTTTCAGTAAAGCTTTCTTTCAAAAGAAAGGCGAAAACCTTGCTACAAAAAAAGACATATCAGAAATAACTAATAAGATTGAAAAAGTAAAAGATGAATATAACAGAAATTTTGAAAAATATAAATTAGAATTAATTAGCGAATTATCTAAGAAAAATTTAGAAATTGAAATAAAGAAAAATGTTTACGAAAGATTAATTATAGTAAAAAAAGATATAGTAGAAATTGAAAGACTTAAACAATTGAATAAAAGTATTGATACAAAATTTAGCGATTTATTTAATAATTTAAAGAACAGTACTGATTATATTTTCCAAAATAAAATCATATTAAAAAACTTAAAAGAAGAAACTCCGATTTTAGAAAATGAAATTAATTTAATGGTTAATAATCTAAAAATGAAAAGAAATTACAACTTATCTCAATTAAATGAAGCGATAGATAAATATATTGAAGCATTATACAAATAACGATCTATCACATTTCCGAACAGATAGTTAAGCAAATTTTTACTAGTTCACACAATACTTTCTCTGATAATAATAACGCTATAATCTCTCCATCTCCCGAATAATAAAAACATCATAATCGCCGAGATATTTAAAGCCATATTTTTTGTAAAGGTTCAGAGCAATTTTGTTTGTTTGGTGAACTTCAATTTTTGTTTGATAACCGATTTTTTTTGCAACCTCCATGGTTTTATCCATAAGAATTTTTGAAAGCCCTTTTCCCTGATATTCGGGAGATATTCCAAAATGATGAAGATAAGTCC
>CAYLPA010000496.1:0-1818 GCA_964385385.1 uncultured Saprospiraceae bacterium
AAAAATCGGAAATTCCGATTTTTCTACAAAGCCGACAAACTATTATAATCTTGATTTAATTATTTCACTGGGTTATCGGGTAAAATCTCAGATTGCTACCAAATTCCGTATTTGGGCGACAGCTTGTCTCACTGCAAAAAAAAGTGACGAAAAAAGTGAAATCAAAACCCTCTAAGTCCGAAAAATAGTATGAATAAAAAATTAAATAAAATAGAAAAATTAATTGAGGAACTTTGTCCTGATGGGATTGAGTTTAAGGAGTTGGGAGAAGTTACTAATATTAAAACAGGACAGGGATTAGGAGATAACGTTGTGTCCGAAATCGGAAATTATGCATATGTTAATGCTGGCATTGAGCCATCAGGATTTATTGACAATAGAAATTCTGAAGCGAAAACTATTACGATTCCTTCGCGGGGACAAGGTGGGGCTGGACATGTGGGTTATCAAAAAAATGATTTTTGGTGTGGATCCCTTTGTTATAAGATTCAAAGTAAAGTTGATAAAATTATAACAAAATTTGTATATTACTATCTTAAAAATATTCAAAATAAAATTATTGAATTGCGACAGACAGGAAGTATACCTGCTGTTAATAAAAAAGAATTAGAAAAAGTAAAAATCCCAATCCCTCCACTCCCCATCCAAGAAGAAATTGTAAAAATTCTTGATAATTTTACAGAGTTAGAAGCAGAGTTAAAAGCAGAGTTAGAAGCAAGAAAGAAACAATATGAACATTATCGTGAGGAGTTGTTGAACTTTGGTGATGGAGTTGAGTTTAAGAAGTTGGGGGAAGTTTGTGAGATGAAAGCAGGCAAATCAATTTCTGCATCAGATATCTCAAGTTTAATTAGTGATGACAATATCTATCCATGTATTGGTGGAAATGGTTCGCGTGGATATGTAAATTCTTTTTCACATAGTGGAAAATTTTCCATTATAGGAAGGCAGGGTGCATTATGTGGAAATGTATGTTTTGTAGAAGGAAAGTTTTACGCAACAGAACATGCGGTAGTTGTTAAACATGGAGAACAATTTATTTCTCGATTTTTGTATCATTTATTGTTTTTAATGAATTTAAATCAATACGCAACTGGCGGGGCTCAACCAGGTCTTGCAGTTTCAAGATTAAATAAAATCAAAATTCCAATCCCGCCGATTGAAGAACAAGAAAGAATAGCTGCAATCTTAGATAAATTTGATACTCTTGTAAATGACATTTCAATTGGTTTGCCTGCGGAACTTTCTGCACGAAGAAAACAATATGAATATTATAGAGAAAATCTTTTTAATCAATTACGAATTAAATCAATTACGAATTAAGTCAATTACGAATTACGAAAAAAACAATTACGAATTACGAATTATTAATTAGAAAATAGGAAATAAAATGAAAAGGGAAAACATTATTCAACAAAAATCTTTTGCTTTTGCTATTAAAATTATAAACCTTTATAAATACCTTTATGATGAAAAGAGGGAGCTTGTTTTATCTAAAAAGCTTTTAAAAAGCGTGACAGCTATTGGATCTAATGTTGAAGAAGCATTTGGCAGTCAATCGGATAATGATTCCTTGTCGAAAATGAGCATAGCCTATAAAGAATCCGAAGAGACACTACATTGTCTTAATCTTTTATTTGAAAAAAAATATCTGGATGAAGAGCAATTTGAAAGTTTGCATAATGAGGCAGAAGAACTATGTAGAATTATCGAAAAAATACAGATAACAATGAAAGACAGTGAATAAAACAATTACGAATTAGGAATTATTAATTACGAATTAGGACCTAAAATGAAAACGGAAAATATTATTCAACA
>CAYLPA010000497.1:0-1812 GCA_964385385.1 uncultured Saprospiraceae bacterium
ATATTATGAAAAAAATATTAATCACAGGAGGAGCAGGATTTATAGGCTCACACCTTGTTAGGTTATTTGTAAAAAAATACAAAAATTATAAGATTTTCAATCTTGACAAATTAACTTATGCAGGAAATCTTGCCAACCTCAAAGATGTTAAAAACGAAAATAATTATGAATTTATTAAAGCCGATATTGTTGATGCGGAGCTGATTTCAAAACTTTTTGAAGAGCATAAATTTGATGCTGTAATTCATCTCGCTGCAGAATCCCATGTTGACCGTTCAATTTCTAATCCTACTGAATTTGTTTTCACTAACGTTATTGGAACTGTTAATTTGCTAAACGCTGCAAAACATATTTGGAAAGATAATTTTGATGGAAAGCTTTTTTATCATGTTTCCACAGATGAGGTTTACGGTTCTCTTGGAGATGAAGGAATGTTTGTTGAAACCACAGGATATGACCCACACAGTCCCTACTCAGCATCTAAAGCAAGCTCCGACCATTTTGTCAGAGCTTATCATGACACATTTGGTTTGCCTGTCGTAATTTCAAATTGTTCTAATAATTACGGCTCTTTCCAGTTTCCTGAAAAACTTATTCCGCTTTTTATTAATAATATAAAAAACAATAAACCTTTACCGGTTTACGGAAAAGGCGAAAATGTGCGGGACTGGCTATGGGTTGAAGACCATGCAAGAGCAATTGATGTAATTTTTCATTCTGATAAAATTGGTGAAACTTACAATATTGGCGGAAACAATGAATGGAAAAATATCGATTTGATTAAAGTGCTATGCAAAGCAGTGGATGAACAATTGGGTCGCCCAATAGGAACTTCTGAAAAACTAATTACCTACGTAAAAGACAGGGCAGGTCATGATTTGCGTTATGCAATTGATTCAACAAAACTGCAAAATGATTTGGGTTGGAAACCTTCATTACAGTTCGAAGAAGGAATAGGCAAAACTGTTGAATGGTATCTCAAAAATACTGATTGGTTGGATAATGTTACATCAGGCAACTATCAAAAATATTATGAAGAACAATACATGAAAAGATAATTTGTTTCTGAATGAATCTATTAAAAAACATAATTTCAGGTAGCAGTTTATCAAAGCCGGTAGATTTATCTGTTCTGAAAACCGATATGCACTCCCATCTAATTCCCGGAATTGATGATGGCTCAAAATCTATGGAAGAATCTGTTGATTTAATCAGGAAATTAGCAGATTTAGGATTTAAAAAGCTGATTATTACTCCTCATATTATGGGAGATTATTTTAAAAATACCCCTGAAATTATTCTATCTGGTCTTGAGAGTTTAAGATTTGCAGTGAAGAATGCCGGAATGTCAATTGAACTTGAAGCTGCTGCCGAATATCTTGTTGATGATGGATTTGAAGAGAAATTGAAATCCGGGAAATTACTAACATTTGGGAATAATTATCTTCTTATTGAACTCTCTTTTTTTGCTGAACCTCCAAATTTGTCTTCTTTGCTTTTTGATTTACAAATTGCCGGTTATAAGGTAGTATTAGCCCACCCTGAAAGATATTCATACTGGAATGATGATTTTAAAAAGTATGAAGAATTGAAAAATAGGAATATATTTCTTCAACTAAATATTGTTTCCCTAAGCGGATTTTATTCTGAGCAATCAAAAAAAATGGCTGAAAAATTGATAGATAAAAAAATGATTGATTTTCTCGGAACAGATTCCCATAATTTTGACTATATAAAAGGCGTTGAAGAAAGTTTGTTTGAAAAATCTCTTAATAAAGTTTTAACAACTAATAATATTCTCAACAGTACTTT
>CAYLPA010000498.1:0-1807 GCA_964385385.1 uncultured Saprospiraceae bacterium
AATGTCGAAAAGAATGATGGAAATAGGTGATGGCTGGAGAGAAATTTCTCTTTTTACTGCAAAAATTGGGAAAAATCGTGATTTAGGTCAGGACCGTCTTAAAGAGCTTGGAAACATTATAAGAAAACGTGCTGATGTTGAAGAAGTGTTTTTTCGTGATCTGCAAAATATTATAAAATAGATTGTTTAATTTGAGAAGAATAATAAAAATGGAAGAAAACAAAAGTGTTGATTTAAAAATTGAAATAAAAGAACTTATTATAAAAACCCTAAATTTAACTGATGTAAATCCTGAACAAGTAAGTAATAGTGCTCCGCTTTTTGCAAAAGATAATGATATGGGTATTGATTCTATTGATGCACTTGAAATAATAATGGCTTTACAAAGAAAATACAGTATTCGAATTGATGATCAGAATTTAGCCCGTAGTGTTCTGGATTCTATTAATTCAATTGCTGAATTTGTTAATAAAGAAACAACAAAAAATTAAAAAATTATTTAAGAATAATTTAGGTTGATTTCCCTGAGAATTTTTTTAAATATAATTAATGAAAAGCGCATATATATTAGCAGGTATTAGATTCCTGAATTTAATTAAGCTAATTTCTAAAAATAAATTCACTTTTAGGATTAAATATATCCTACGGTTTTTATTTCTTCTTCAAAATGCTTTTTGGTCGTCAATTTTTTCAATAGTTGAAAGTATTAGATTTAAAAAAAAGTTGAAATCTGCTTCATTGCCAGACAAACATATATTTATTGTAGGGCATTGGAGAACCGGCAGCACTTTCCTTCATCAGCTTATGAATTTAGATTCAGCCTCAATAACTCCATCTGCTTTTAATGTTACCGTGCCGGAATGTTTTATGTCGTCGAGGATTTATTATAAACCAATAATGACTCCGATAATTGGTAAACACAGGGTTATGGATAATGTTAAAATGGGCTTCGATGAACCTCAGGAAGACGAATTTGCATTGTTCAAAATGACCAATTATTCACCATTAGAATCATTGGTTTTTCCTAAAAATGATAAATATTTTTTAAAAAATCATGATAGTTATTTACCCGATTCTGACAAAAAAAGAGAACAATGGATTGATGCATTAAAATTGTTTTGCAAAAAACTTTATTATAAATATAATGGCAAATACATAGTTTTAAAAAATCCTTTTCATTCAATGCGAATAAAAACTTTGTATGAGAATTTTCCTAATTCTTATTTTATTCATATTTATAGAGACCCATATCTTGTTGTTCCTTCAACAATTAGAATGTGGGATATTGTTGGCAAACAAAATTGTATGAACAATCTCTGGAAAAAACCTTCAACAAAGGAAGTAACCGAAGAACTTAAAAGAATGCTTTCAGAAATAAAAAAGGATTTCAAAGAATTGCCTAAGACAAATTATACCGAAATAAAATTTGAAGATTTAGAAAAGCAACCAATAATTGAAATAAAAAATATATATCATAAATTGGATTTAGAATATACTTCTGAGTTTGAAAAAAACCTTACAGAGTTTTTAGAAGAAATAAAAGATTATAAAAAAAATGAATATAATCTATCTCAAGAAGACAAAGAAATAATAAACCTACACCTAAAACAATCTTAAGGGGCTTCTTCAAATTTTCTCACATTATCTCAATAGCGCTTCAAAAATTTTCATCGTCTATGAAAAACTCTGAAAATCTTGATGTGAAGTAATTATTAGAAGTCCCCTTAAACAATAAAATAAGATTGCAGAATAAAAAAATACAGAAAAGAATTTTTATGTAATTTTGCATTTATGGAAACAGTATTAA
>CAYLPA010000499.1:0-1805 GCA_964385385.1 uncultured Saprospiraceae bacterium
TTTCCTGCTTCAAGTTTGGGTCTTTTTGTAATATACCTTGTAACAATTGATGTTGAGCTAATTAGTTCACGAATAAATAAACTTCACTCGTTAACAAGCTATCCTTTTCAGGCATTGGAAATAAATGCAGAAGTTGATGAAGAAACAGTTGCTGAGGTTTTCACACGGATAAATAGCAAAGGTGTGACATTAAACCAATCTGATTTTATTCTAACACTGATATCTGTTTTTTGGGAAAAAGGCAGAAGAGAAATTGATAATTTTTGCCAAAATGCTAAAATACCACCTGATGCTAAAACTAAAGATTCACCTTTTAATCATATTATTAAACCGGTAGCACAAGACATTGTAAGAACCATTATTGGTCTTGGCTTCAAACGCTCACGTATGAAAGATGCTTATGCAATACTTAAAGGAAGGGATCCTGATACAAATAAGTATTCATCCGTTTTACGTATAAAACAATTTGAAGTGTTTAAAGAAACATTATATAAGGTAACTGATACTACAATATGGCATTCATTCCTAAAAATAATTCAGAGTTTAGGCTTTAAGTCATCAGGTCTAATAGCATCAAAAAATTCAATTATTAACTCATATATTTTTTATTTATTAGGCAGACTAGTTTACAATGTTGACTATAAGGAGCTTGATCGATTAATAGCAAAATGGTTTTTCATGAGCTCAATAACATCTCGATATTCAGGATCTTCTGAATCAATTATGGAATCTGATTTAAATAAGATAAAAAATGCAAAAAATGGCAATGAGTTTAAAGATGAACTTTTAAATATAATAAACAGTTCTTTAACTAATGATTTTTGGAATATTTCTTTACCTAATGATCTATTAGTTACATCAAATACAATAAGCCCTGTAGCAAGTGCTTTCTTTGCAAGCTTAATTTATAATGGTGCTAATGCTCTTTTTTCAGATAAAAAAGTTTGCGATTTATATGATCCTACATTAAAAATGAAGAAAAGTTCCCTTGATAAACATCATATTTTTCCTAAAGAATATTTAAAAAATCTAGGATATGAATTAACCTTGATTAATCAAATTACCAATTTAACTTACCTAGAATACATTGACAATATTAAAATATCAGATACTAGTCCAAAAACTTATTATACTCATATCAAAGATAAATACTTCAAAGGCAAAGAAGCTGAACTTGAACAATCTTTAATTACTCACGGGATTCCATTAAATTTTTATGAATTGGACTATCGAACATTTATTAAAGAAAGAGGGAAAAATATTTCCATAATAATTAAAAAACTTTATGATAGTATTATTTAAAGCATAAATAAAAAGAAATTAATTTTCAATAAATAGTATCTTTAATTTTTTCTTTAATATTACGTCCCTACGGGACTTAACAACCTATGTGATTTGGCTTTTACAAATATGTTGTCCCTAACGGGACAATCTTGGAAACAAAGAAAAAGTATATTTATGATTTTGCAAAATCCACAAAATTTGCTGATTAGAATTAGATATTAATCTGAAAAAATTATATTTCAAGTCCCGTTAGGGACAACATATTTGTAAAAAAATGAACTTGTAATTTAGACTTAAGTCCCTTTGGGGACGAAATATAATTTTAATAAAGTGTATTTTTTTCTTTAATATCACGTCCCTACGGGACTTAGAAACATATATGATTTGGCTTTTACAAATATGTTGTCCCTAACGAGACAATCTTTGCAACAAAGAAAAAATATATTTATAATTTTGCAAACTCCACGAAATTTGCTAATTTCGTGGAGTCATACTCCATGAAATAATAGAATTATAAGGAA
>CAYLPA010000500.1:0-1805 GCA_964385385.1 uncultured Saprospiraceae bacterium
TATAATAAATTCCAGAATTTAATCCTGAAAGGTTTATTGATTTTTCAAATTTATATGAGTTAATATTCAAACTAAAAGATTTGATAAGTTGTCCTGTGCAATTATTAATTCTAATTTCTGTTTTTCCTGAAATACCAAGAGTTTGTAAAGTGAAAATATTTTCACTTTCAGTTGGAATGATTTTAAATAAAATATCTTTTGAACTCTCTTTGATTCCGGGATTGTTTATTACAGTTACTTGTTTTATGGTTTTGATTGATTCACAATTATATTGTTTTACAACTAATGAAATAATATAAGTGCCTGTTTTACTAAAAGTATAAGCGTGTGGACCTTGTCCTGAAAATGAAATAGAATTATCAATATCCCAATAATAATATGCATTAGTATCTGCATTTCCTGTATAATAAAACGATAAAGGAGTATTAACAAATATTGTATCGTTTGATATAGAAAAATCTGAAGTTGGAATTGGATTAACATGAATACAAACTGTATCCGTTGCACTATTTACTGTATCACAAACCTTAACAACAAAACAAGTATCGTAAGGAATATATTTGAGGTGTTGTGGTGGATAAAAACTAAAATTATAAGCTGTATCAACTGTATCAGTGGGAGCGCCCACAGGTGTCCATAAAATATTTACTGCTCCTGTAGGACAAACAATTTGAACTTCATCAATTCCCCATGTATTCCATCCGGCAACACTATATGATAGTTGTGCAAATCGGAGTTTGCTATTAGTAATTGAAGCAACAGGTGGTATCATGCATGAGTATCTATGCCAAAAATATAATGAGCTATTTGATTGAGCACTTGCTCCTGAAACAGGTGCCCAAAAACCACCTGAACCGGGAGTAGTAGTAATAAATGGAGCCGTAGTTGAATTAGCCCCTATTGGATTCATATTAGATCCCGGAAAATCTGTCCAGGTTGAACCGTTATTTATTGAATATTGAAGATGAACACCTTCAGATACATAACTAGGGGCTTCGCAGCTACCACTACTTTGAGCCCTGCCATATCTCATATCCCATTCAATAAGACAATTTCCAACAGAAGCATTAATACTTGCTGTTTCAAGAGTTCTTATTGGAGATGCTGTTGTTCCTACCCAGCAGTGTAAACCAACAGGTCCTGCTCCGCATGGATTTGTAAAAATTGGATTAGCTGGATATGAACTCCAATAAAGGCCCATTGCTCCAAGATTAAAATCACTTTTCATAAAATATCCGCAGCCTCCGGTTGATGAAAGCGAAACGGCATCACCTGCACATACTATATTTGGTGTTGCTGTTGCTTGAATTTGACATTGAGAATAAGTTTTTGTTCCTTCTAAAAAAATAATAGTTAGACATACTATTATTATTGCTTGGATTAATTTTTTCATGATAAATATTCCTATTTAATTTCTACTAAGATTTTAAATTGCAATATAAAAACATATAAAAGAAAATTATTTGTATTATAAATAACTTATTATCTTTGACTAAATAAATATTAAAAGGTTTAATCTGAGTGAAATTATTTTTAATAATTAGTAAATTAAAAAAATTCTATTTTTTAATGGCTCTAAGAAAACTTCAAGAACAAGGCTTACGAAGAAATTAAAACCAGAAGTTTACTTTTGTAAATGAATGGTTTTAATTGCAAGTGCAACGAAGTTATTGACGTTTTCTTAGAGCCGCTATTTAATCAATTACCCCATCCTTAATAGTTAATTTTCTGTCAGCTAAATCAGCTAATATTTCATTGTGAGTAACGATAATAAAAGTTTGATTAAACTTATCACGTAAATCGAA
>CAYLPA010000501.1:0-1803 GCA_964385385.1 uncultured Saprospiraceae bacterium
CATCAATAGCCATATCACTATAGTAACTTGAACCTCTAACTCCCTTAAATCTGATACCATCAGCAGCAGGGCTAATTGAAATTGTAGCTTCATCCCATGCTGCAGCCATTGAAGTATGTTGTTGTCCTGTTTTTGACCAGCCGGTTGTTATCCATGTTCCGCCAACTTTTTGCTGAACTTCTAATGTTCCCATAGTTGAACCATACATATGATACCAGAAATTAAGAACACCTGGATTATTACTCAAGTTTATACATGGACTTGTTAGATAAGATGTTGAGCCAAGAGCACCACCTGAGCATTCTAAGAAAGCATATTTGCCTGCTGTTGTTCCAAGCGTGTGGTCTTTATTTGGACCTGTATTGGAAGATGATGTATTTGATACATCAATTTGCCAATTAGGAACAGATGTTGTTGAACTTCTCCAGTCTCCAGTTGTCATTACACCAGTTGGCATCGATTCTAAGTTATTGAAATAAGGTGTTGACATTCCTGCAGTTGCAATAACTGTTTTAGTAAGCGAGTTGTTGTTTGAATTGCTATCAAGTGGTAGAATAACTTCAGCAATACAGTTGTAAGTTCCTACTGTTGCAAAACTTGCAGGAGTTGTGAATGTGTGTGTCAATGTATCACCTGGAAGTAGAGTTGTTGTCAGTGCTTCAGAAACCCAAGTTGTTCCACCATTAGTAGAATATTTTAAGGTATAACTGTTTTGAGAAGCTAAACCCCAGTTTTTTACTTTAATAATTATAGGTTCAGCAGCTGACATACCACAACTTGAATTTGGATAATCCCATGATAATATACCTAAATCTTTTGCAGGAGGAGTTCCCATTGTAATACCTAGTTTCATATTAGGTCTGAAAGTAGAGAGTGTGCCAGATGTTGTACCACAAACAGTAGCTGCATCAGCATAATAATAAGTTGATGAGTTATAAGTTGTAGCTGACCAACGAGTTGAAGCATTATATGTATAACCTGTATTGTTAAAACATGTTTCGATTACCAAATTACTAGAACCATCCCAACTGAAAGGAGTAGAAAATGTATGAGTGTTCCACCCTGCTGTTTCAGTATAAGATGTAGATGAATAAACTGTTGTTAATCCACTAACAAAAGATGTAGTTGCGGCTGATGCAGTTGTTGTACCCATCTTAATTGTAAAGCCCAAAAGAGCAGTTCCCTGAACTGAAGAAACATCAAATGCAAGAGATGAAATAATTCCCATTCCACCACCTGCAGAAGTAATTTCTGAGGCAGGAATTATAAATTGATTTTTAGCACCATACCAATAATTCCCATAAGGAGCGGGATAACTCATGTCGGTGTTTGATGCTGTTCCAGTTCCAATGGTAATAATTGTTTGAGCAAAGGAAAAATTTCCTGCTAACATCAATGCTATTACAAAAACAACTGCTTTTTTAAAAAATGTTTGTTTAGTTTTCATGTGTATTAAGTTTGATTAATTAATAATTTTTTTATTTTTTTACTAAGGTAATACAATTAAGACTAATTAAAACATAAAAGGTTTAATTAATATGGATATCTTTTTCATTTTTACCAATAAAAAAAAAAATTTATTTTTTCTTTTTGGAAAAATTGTTACTATTAATGTATTATAATAATTTGTTGTAAGAAACTAATATTAATGTTTTTAAATTAATTTTCACTGATAAAATTTAATTAATATACTGTTTAGTTTAAATAAAATCCTCATAAAAGAGTTTACAAACATAATAAAATATTTAATAAAAATAAAAATTTTTTAATTTTTTTTGTTTATTTTAACTTAAAAAATATAGA
>CAYLPA010000502.1:0-1799 GCA_964385385.1 uncultured Saprospiraceae bacterium
TTATGTTGCCTTATTGTATTTAAGTAATTTACAAAAGTGGAGGAAATTAGTATGAGAAAAGACAAAGTTAATCGTAACATAGTTTTATTAATTATTTTATTAATAATTTCTGGTTGTGCTCCAATTCAGAAATCCGATTATAATGCTCTTGAAAACTGGAAGGCATCTAGACCTAGGGTTAGCTTGTCTAAAACCAAAATTTTAAAGTACTTTGAAGACAATTATAAGAATCTAAATCCAATTGAAGGTATTTGGTTATACAGCTCATCCTATGGTTTTTCATTTGATATAGAAAATGCCCCTCAATACAGTACGGGAGTGTCTGGTACAGACAAAAATTCTTGGAAGGTTGCAATAATCAAAAAAAATAAAAATCCATATGATGAACAATATTTAGAAGTTCTTTATGAAATTTTAGCTGATAATACCGGCTATAAAGAAAATGATATTGGTATTATTCTAAATTATTTTCAGGCGGGTTTGTACCCTAATAATTACATTAGAGAATATCCTATGGGTCCGAAAGAAGCATTTCCATATGTAAAACGTAGCAAGGGTGTACGAATAAAAAATAATATCGTTTATGTAGTCGAAAATTTTATGTTAAATGATAATAATATTCTTCATGGTAGTAATAACAATAATTCCTCAAACTCAAGTAATTCACAATATCAAGTAGAAATAGAACAAGAGTATTTATATGTAAGAGAGAAATTTACTTTTCAAAATTCTGAAGATATTAAGCCAATCGTAAAAAATATAATTTCTGGAAGTGGTTCAATCATTTCTGAATCTGGATTAGTAGTTACTAATTATCACGTAATTGAGGATAGATCAGATATTTTGGTGTATCTTCCTCAAATTAATAGAGAATTTAATGCAGACTTAATCCTGAAAGATAAAAATAATGATCTTGCAATATTAAAACTACAAGAGTTTAAATTTTCTGAAATATTCTCAAATCCAATTCCATTTATTGTCTCAACTTCATCAAGCTCAAGACTTGGTGAAGATGTTTTCACTCTAGGTTTTCCTTTAGGGGAAATACTTGGGAAAACTTCAAAATTCTCATCTGGAAAAATTAACTCCTTATTTGGCATTCAAGATGATCCTCGCGTTTATCAGATAAGCAATCCTATACAGCCAGGTAATAGTGGTGGTCCTCTTTTCAATTCAAAGGGTGAATTTATTGGAATTGTATTTTCTTCATTAAATGCAAAATTATTTTTCGAAAATGCTGATATTATTCCTCAAAATGTTAACTTCGCAATTAAAAGTGATTATTTATTAAATTTAATTTCTCTACTTCCAGACGAAAAAGAAATTTCAAATCGGAAAAATTCCTTATCAAGTCTTCCGATTGAAAAACAGATAGAACTTATACAGCCATTTATTGTTAATGTTAAAGCAAGATAAATAAAAGGAGTGAAAATGACTACTTCAGAAGATTTTAAAAAAGCCTCTGATAATTTTCAAATGTGGGCAAATGCTTTTATTGCAACTGTTGATGATATCATTCCACAGGCACAGAAAGTATTAGATGAAAAGAGTAATACAATTAGCCAGTATTCTCCAGAATCAGATACTGAAATAATATTAAGAGATATTAGTAAAAAATTAGATAGTGTTAATTCTGCATTTAATGGTATGCTTAAATCAATCAATATGTTATAGAAGAGCAACATAACAAGCGTGTCAGTGGTAGGTTTATTTGTTCTTTTTGGCTTGAATCTCACGATTCAAACCTTGTTTTCTTTGCTTGGGACTGAATCATTCTGATTCCGCCGCACACGCAAAAC
>CAYLPA010000503.1:0-1795 GCA_964385385.1 uncultured Saprospiraceae bacterium
CTTTTTTATATCATTCCAATAATTTTCAACTTCTTCAATCCAATCTATTTTTTCTTCTTTTATTAAATCTTTCATTATCATCAAATCAGTATTTGAAGTTTTTCCAATTTCATTTAAAAAAGCATAAAACTTTTTAAAACTTGCAATATTTTCTTGTATTGTGTATTTGCTTGCCCAACTAGTTTTTCTAATGAAATAATCACCTAGAAAATTTCCTATTTCCAATGCACCCTCTTCGACTGGAATTATTTCGTATCGAAGCAAAAAATTATTGCCATAAAATTTAATATTTTCAATATGACTTTTAATTGTTTTGGGATTTAGTGATTTGTTTTTTAGCCACTTTTTAAATTCTTTTAATAATTTATCATTATTCTTGGTTGCTTTTTCTACTTGGATTTCCCAATTCCTATAATCTGAATTTTCCATTAAAAGATATTTTAAAAATGATACGAAAATATTACAAAATTACATTCAGTAATGATTAATAAAACAATTTTTTATCTACAACCCCATCTTCACCAACTTCCGACTTAACAAAAACTTACCATCTTCATAAATTTTCATAAAATAAATCCCATTGGCAAAAGCACTCAAATCAAGAAATAAAATCTAAATAATTTTCTAAATGAATTACTTCAAAACTTGATTCACTATAAGCATTTATGAAATCTGCCGGAGCTTTTAACTTGACATTTTTATATTTAAACTCGAGAGCAAAAAGCTTTCCTTCTCTTTCTTCAATCCAATCGATTTCTTTTTTATCCCAGGTTCGCCAGAAATAATTATTAGCCGATATTTTATGATAATGTTGCTTTTTAAGTCTTTCAATCACAAGAAAATTTTCCCACAATTCTCCTTTGTCGTTTCTAATATTTAAAGGATTAAAATTTGCAATGATAGCGTTTCGAATTCCTAAATCATAAAAATAATACTTGGCTTTCTTTACCATTTCCTTTCTTAAATTTTTACTAAATCCTCTTAAGCTGTATAATATATAAGACTTTTCAAGTAAATCAATATATCGTCCGACTGTTTTTACATCAATAGTAAGTTGCTTTGCTAATTCCGAAAGTGATACTTCTGAACCAATCTGAAAAGCAAGTAATCTTAAAAGATTTAATAAAATCTGTGAACTTTTAATTCGCTCTAACTCTAATATGTCTTTCAAAAGATAAGAATGAGCTATTTCATTTAACAAAGACACTTTTTCTTCAACAGTTTTCAATGTAATAATCTCAGGATAGGAACCGAAAATAAGGAAATTTTCATTTATATTTTTAAGTTCAAATTCATTGTAATGATTTAGCATTTCCAACTGTGAAACAGGAAACAAAAGCAGAGTAGTTTTCCTTCCTGTTAATGGCTCTCCTACTTGCCCACTTAATTCAAAAGATGAAGAACCTGTTACGATAATTTTTAAATCAGGAACCTGATCAACTAATATTTTTAATCCTTGTCCAATTCCTTTAATCTGTTGTGCTTCATCAATTACTAAAAGTTCATATCCTTCAACATATTCCTTCAACAACTTAAAATCGCTACTACCAAGAATATTTTTTGTTTGGATATTATCACCATTATCCAATTTATATTTCATTTTACAATCAGACAGAAAATCATTTAATAATGTGGTTTTTCCAACCTGTCGAGGACCATAAATTACTAATACTTTATTAGGTTTTATATAATTCCCTAAATCTAAATATACTCTTTTTATTTTCATTTCACAAAAATTAATTCCTTATAATTCTATTATTTCATGGAGTATGACTCCACGAAATTAGCAAATTTC
>CAYLPA010000504.1:0-1778 GCA_964385385.1 uncultured Saprospiraceae bacterium
ACAAACCAACCTAAGTTTGAATCGGACGATTCAGACCAAACAAACCACCCAGCCTACCCGCTGACACGCTTGTTGAACTAAGCTGCTAATCGCAGCAGAAAAAACTTGCATTCTTCAGAATGCCTAAATACTTTGAACACATTAAAATAAAGAGCAAAAAAAAGCAATCCTCATATAATAATGTATACACACAATTTTATCGAGCTTAGTCAACAGAGTTTCCATGCTTTGGAAAGCAGGGAAACTCTTATTATGTTAGTGCATTTTATTTTATCAAATCATTAAAATACCAATTATTATGAAAATCATCAAAATCTTCAAGTTGTTTATTAGATACACCAAGTAAGCCACCTGTCCACTCAGGATATGCATTTTGGCCATCAAGTTTTTTAAGATTTTCAGGAAATGTTCTCATTATGTATATTGGGTTTTGGAATGAATATTCTTTGCCAAGAGTATTAAAATAATCACCATTAATAATGAATTTTTTATTTCCTCTAAATGACAAATATATTTGCTTAAAACTATTTTCTTTCATTTCTTCTGAAAATTGTAAAAATACCCGGAAAACATCTGCTTTACTTTTATTTGATGAAATTGATTTTAGATTATATTCAAGAATAGATTTTTGTAAATAACCACCAAAATGGACATTAACAACTATACCATCATTTCTTGAATCATTGTTGACTACATAATTCATTTTGGATTGTAATTGATTATAATTAAAAAAATATATAGCAAAAATTATAACAGAAACTACAAATAAAATGATTAGTATTTTTTTTAACATATTCAGTCTCCTTTATCTTTTTTTCAACGTTAACATTTTTCGAAGAAATGATATTTGAGTATCACAATTACCACATTTAACCATTTTAAGATTCTTTCAATTTTCTATATGCATTATTGTAGTAATCAGCTTTTTGTATTGTAAATTCATACTCACTTGTTGGATTTTCAATTTCAATAATTTTAAATTTTATTGTACCACCCTTCATTAAGATATTATGGATTTTTTTTGAATTTATTTCACTGAGTGATAATCTGTCTGTATAGTTTGTTACAGTAAACTTATAACGGTTATTGTCATTATCTTGAATAAGAATCCAATAACCTGTCGAGGAATATGCCTTTACAGGATTGTTTCCAGCATATTCGTAAAGCTGAATTGAAATATCAGAAGAATTAGAAATTAAAAATTTAACATCCAAATCAGAATCTTGAGTTGCTGTATTACTAAATGTACCACGAATTAAATTTGTGTTTCTAATATATCCTTGTTTTGTTGACTCACCAAAATCATCTACATAATGACCTACACGCCACATTCCTGTATTGTTAATATTTGCTAATCTAATTCGCTCTTTTTCTTCCGCTTCTTTTCTTTTTTTCTCAACTAATTCTTCTTTTCCGATCTTTTTTAATAATTTCTTAAACTCACTATTTTTTGGTGATTCAGGATGTCTCTTGTATAACTCATTAATGTATTGTTTTGCTGAAGAATATCTTTTTTCAGAATATGCTTTATCAACTAATGCAATAAGTTTTTCTGCTCCGAATTTACAATCATCTAACTCAATTTTAAGTTTCTCATTCTCTGCTCGCAATTTGTCATAATCTTCCTGAGAAACTCCACATCCTATTAAGATCACTAATAAACTTAATCCGAAAATTACAGTTCTAAGTTTCATAATTACTCCTTAGTATTTTTACATTGCACCTAATGTTTTGTGCACGCCACGTTCTTTCAATTTTTCTTCTCGCTTAATGTGGGT
>CAYLPA010000505.1:0-1777 GCA_964385385.1 uncultured Saprospiraceae bacterium
AAATTGTTGGAAACTTTTTTGGTTACAGACACACTATTTTGGACGGGTATCTGAACTTCAATCTTGTATTTATCCGCAATAGGAATAACAGTTTCAATGACCTTTTTATTTGAGCCAATCAAAACTCCTTCAATTCCTACATCATCAAGTTTTTGAAATGCTGAATTCCATTCTTCTGTAGTCAATTTCTCGTTTGCATTCATCCATACCCAGAATTTAGGGGAGTCTTCCTTCTCTTGACAGGAAGATATGAAAAGAATGAGTGTGATTATGTAGAGTAGTTTTTTCATAGCTTACAAGTGCCTAAAGTACTTAGAGTGCCTAGAGTACTTAGAGTTTATCAATTAATTTTTTTTATTATATAATTCAATCTTTATCGTAATTTGTTTTCTACGGAGTTCTTAACTTTAGGCACTCCAAACTCTAGTGCACTTTAGTCACTTATTTTTTCTGCCATATTCTTCCTGAGCTATCAACAATCCATTTTTCGCCTTCTTCCGTTTTATATTCAGCAAAGAAATACAAACCGCTTGCAGTTCCAATTGTTATTTTTTTTGTGATTTCATTTTCTGTTACACCCAACTCTTTCTTCGAAGCAGTATAAAATTCATTCTTTTTAAAATATTTCTTTTGAAGTTTATACACTTTCATCAACTCCATCTTAATGTTGAAATCATCATCTTTAATAAATTTATCTTTTCTGCTGCCAACAATTTTTTCGGAAAACTGGACATAACCCCATGTCTCGGGTTGGTGCATATTTATTGCATATTGGGGTGACCAAACCCAATTATTTTCAGGCAAATTCTTATTTGTTTCAGGATTCTTGCGTTTCACATATTTCCCTTCAACAATATCAGTTTGCCATTCAACTCGTGAAAAATTCATTCTCCACTGCTCTGAGTTTTTTGGATGGAAAGGAGATTTTTTATTTAAACTTATTGCTTTCCAAGGCATGGCAATTTCAATCGTCCAACAGGAATCTATGTCATCAGAATTATTAATTGTTCCGTAAATTTTTACTGCACTTTTTATTCCTGTAATATTCCACTCATTTAATGGTTTTACTCCATCGCGATATGGACGGGTCAATAATAAATCCCATTCAGTTCCAAAAGCATTTATTTCATATTCGTAATAATTATGATTATCTCCATCAGGGTCGATAAAAATTTCAAAATCATTATCATAAAAAATTACAGATTCTCTTTTTGTTAGAGTTGCCCAAATATTTGGTTCTTCAATTTCTACAGCAAAATATAAATATTTGTTATCCCAAAGCATTTTTACTTTAGTCTCGAATTCAGGTTTGGGCTTTATATCTCCTTCAATATCCTGAAACAAATCAGTCCATTCAGCTTTTTGCCAGACGATTTCATTTATGTTCCCATCTATTTTTATTGAGTCATTTGTAAGATAGCAAACATAGGATTTGGGGTGCTTGAAATTTGAATTAGTTTGAGCAGATAGTGAAAAAATTAAGCTAATAAATATTATGGTAAGAATTGATTGTTTCATTAATGCAATAATAAATAAATAAAATGATAAATTGAAATATGAATTAATTGATAATTTTTCTTTTTCATTATTCGATATAGTTAGTCGGAGCACGACTTGAAGTCGGAGCGCGACTTGGAGTCGCACTCCGACTTTTGAGTGGCATAATCTGTTTACTCCACAATTATTTCATCAATAAAAATCCAAGCCTTACCACCTGGGCTAAGATGCCAATCCGGGCAATTCATAATGCTTTTAGCAAAAACTTTTATATAGCGAG
>CAYLPA010000506.1:0-1776 GCA_964385385.1 uncultured Saprospiraceae bacterium
TTTACTTCCCTTTTCTCGCGATTAAAAGTCGCATTTCTTAATTGAACTTACAAAACAAAACTTTGAAGTTACTAATCAGTTTTGAAAAGATGCCACAGATTCACAGATTAAAAAATTCATAAATATAATTTTATCAGATTGTCTTACAAATAATAATTTTTTTATTTGTAATTCAGAGATAATAACATAATTATTTTACTTCGCTAATAGTCATTTATACAACTAAAAACCTTGATTTATAATATTAAAATAATAGTATATTTTAAAATCTGAGAATCTGTGGCTTTTTTTTTATTTAGGACTGATTAGTTACATTTTGAAAGTGATTTTGAAAAATTGATAAATATAAAAATGCTATGTGCTAAATATTTTATTAAAAAAGCAAATCTTCCATAGTGAAAAAACCTGTTTTGCCAAGCAGAAATTCAGCAGCTAAAACAGCACCAAAAGCAAATCCTTTACGATTTTTTGCAGTGTGTTTAATTTCCAAAACATCAGTAGGAGAGTCGTAAAATATTGAATGTGTCCCGGGAATATTTCCTTTTCTAATAGATTTGATAGCTAATTCATTTGGGGCTTGACTAAATTCTTTAATCCATTTTTTCTTTCTTTCAATTTTTTCGATAATTTCGTTGGCAAGTGTTATTGCAGTACCACTTGGTGCATCAAGTTTTTGAATGTGATGAGATTCTTCAATCGAAGGTTCATAGCTGTCATAGTTGTTCATAATTGAAGCCAGTTGTTTGTTAATTTCAAAAAATATATTTACTCCAATACTGTAATTTGATGCAAAAAACAATGCTTGATTCTTTTGTTTACAAAGCGATTTAATTTCATCAAGTTGATTATACCAAGCTGTGGTTCCTTCAACAACAGGAATGTTTGATTTAAAGCATTTTTTTATGTTTGCAACAGCAGTGTCGGGCATGCTGAAATCAATAGCAATTTCGCTTTGAGCAAAAACATTTTCATAAGTTTGCCAGTCTTTTTCAGAATCGATTTTTAGGAAAATTTCATGACCTTTTTCTAGGGCAGCTTTTTCAATTTCCTTGCCCATTTTTCCGTAACCGAGTAAAGTTATTTTCATGTGTAAATTTTAAAATATAAATTAGATTTATTGAATATTGATTTTTCCCCCTTTGAACATATATCTGATAGAAATAGCTCCTTCTGCTATCCAAAGCCCTTTATATCCGAAAAGATTTAGTTCGGGTTTCCAATCAATTCCTACACTAATTGGGCTGGCTGTCAAACAATATTCAATGCCAACAACAGCATCCAATCCTATTACATTATAATTTTTATTAGAGCTAAACCATGGGTGATTTTTATATCCTCGCCAATGACCGTAATGTGCTCCAGCTCCATAATACCATTTCAAATGTTCAACTGCAAATAATGGATGTTGTCTTTCAAATAATCCTGTAAACATCAATCCGTGCCATCTTGATGTAGCTAAGACATTAACCGCAGTATTTTCATTGAAAAAATGTTTAATAGTTAAGCCATTTGTTAATCCGAATCTTAATCCAATTCCTGTTTTGTAATCCTGAGCTTTCAAAATTGTCGCAAGACAAAAAATCATGATTATTGTTAATAGAAATTTTTTCATTTTTTATTTTGTTTGTTATTAAAAGTTTGAATTATTATAAATTCAAAGATATAATAAAAAAAATAGTTAAGAATATTTTTTTAATAAAAATATATATATTTGCAGAAGCTAATGGTTTGCTTAATCAAGTTCAAAATGATAAGCATTAAAGGGAATCAGGTGAG
>CAYLPA010000507.1:0-1758 GCA_964385385.1 uncultured Saprospiraceae bacterium
TATTCCGAATGAGCTTTTTCTAAAGCTTGTTGATGGCTTTTCACCCTGTAACCAACCGAAATAACAACATCTAAATTATAGAGTTTTATATTTTTAATTTGAGTATTTCCTTTGATAGCACCATGTTGAGTGGTATGTGCAAAATTTGCACATACCAAATCTTCTTGCAATTCGCCCTCTTCGAAAATATTCTTTATGTGCTTGGTAATTACCGAACGTTCTTTTTGAAAAAGCTCGCCCATTTGCGCTTGCGACAGCCAAACCGTTTCTTCCTCTAAACGAACATCTATTTTTGTTTGTCCGTCTTCAGTTTGATAGAGTAGTATTTCTGAGTTATTCATCGCTTTACTTTTCTAAATCTTTTAATAATTATTTTATGATTCATATAAAAGAAATTTTTTCACAAATTCATCCATCGTCTTTTTGTATTTTTCAATTTCTTTTTGTTTCTCTTGCACTTGCTTCAAAACTCCTGTTTTTCCACATTCAACTAACTCCTCATGCAAAAAACGATACTTTTCGAAAACTCCAATCATTTCATTATGCATAGTCAGTTTTTGTACTGGAACGACAACACTCTTCAATTTTAATTCTTTGTCCTTTATGTGATTAATTAGCTTTTGTAAATTCAATACTGTTTTTGCAAACTTTAATCCATTGTTTGTTTCAGATTGAATTTCATCATTGGAGAAAACCATTTCAAGCTTATTGCTTAACATGATTTCTTTAATTTGAATCTTCCAATTATCAATTAGGAAATGAGGTAGGATGTCTGGATATTTTTCAGAAATACCAATTAGAATGAATTCGTATATTTCTTTTAGTTTTTCTAAATTTTCTGTCGATATATTTCTATTATGAGCTTCTTCTCTTCGAATTGAATTAAGTTCTAATATTAATTCTTCAAATCTAATTTTATTGGGAAATAAGTCAGAAAAGTCTTTCCAGTTAGTACAGATGATTTTTTTTAATTGTAAAACAAAAGTGTATTTAATCAAAACATCACCTTCCTCAATCTCAATTCCAAATTGATTATTATAAGTACTAATTACACTTTCCCTCAGTTTTTTTCCAACTGAGCTAATAAACCAGTCCTTTCCATGTTTTTTTGATAATCTATCAACGATTACTTCTCTTAGTGCATTTTCAATTTCAGAAATTTGTTTCTTTGCTACACTTAATCTGTAATCCGTTGTATTTTCTTGAAAGATTGAACTTTTTATCCAATCCACAGAATTGCCTTGTCCAACAAACGCTGCTACCTCTTTTGAAGATATAACATACATCAATTCTGAGTCTTGTTTATCAAAAGCACGAACAGCATAATAGTTAAGTTGTATATTTTTAAAAGAATCGTCTTTAAAAAAACCATGTAATGCTCCCATGACTGCACCAGCTTCAATTTTTACATCAATTGAATTATTCGAATTTGCGTAAAATTGACATTCTAAAGTTTTATTATTCAGTAAATCAACTTTTTTTACGGCAAAATTTGATACTTCTTTATCTACTATGTTTAAGTTTTGAAGAGCAGTTTTTAGAAGGGAAATAATTTCAGGAATAGAAAACTCTTTATCTTCAATCTTATAATTCTCTATTTTATTCATGCAGCACTTTTTGTATTTTAATCCACTACCGCATGGACAAATATCATTTCTTCCTATTTTGCTCTTTTTAGAATTCATTTTAAGTTTTACGAATTTTCCACAATTTTAATTTCTTCCTCCGTCAATCCATACAATTCGTAAACCATTTGGT
>CAYLPA010000508.1:0-1757 GCA_964385385.1 uncultured Saprospiraceae bacterium
TTCATCAGGAATTGAAACTTCATTAAGTCCATCAAATTCTTCTTTAAGGTCGAGATTTTGTTCCAGAAATAATAATAAATCAGCAACTTCTTCGGTATTCAAATTACTGTCAAAGTAGTCGATAAAAAATATTTCGTAATTATTTCTGTTAATTTCCATTGTATTTATATTACTGCATCTAAACTGCCAATATAATTTTTTAAATAAACTCTTGCCCTGTAAATATAGACCTTAACCTGCGATTCATTTAAGTTTACGATTTCTCCTATTTCTTTATAAGAATATCCTTCATAATCTCTTAACATAATTGCAGACCTTTGAACCTCGGGTAATTTTTTTATAGCTTCAGTCAGAATTTCTTTAAGGTCAGAATATTGTTCATCGTGTCCGTAAATGTCATATTGTGTAATATCATCAATATTGCTCTGCCTTTTGTTCTTTCTGATATCATCTATCATTGTATGATAAGCAGTTGTAAAAAGATAGGATTTTGCTTTTGAATAAGAAATATCATCAACTTTTTCCCACATTTTAGTATAAGATTCCTGAACAACATCTTTAGCTTTTTCTTCATCTCTCATGTTTTTAAGAATAAAGCGATAAACACCATCCGAAAAATCGTCAACACATGTGTTATATTCAACTGTTGTCATTGATTTTTTATGTTAAAAATTCGATTTGTTATTCTTATGACGCATTAGTATTTCGAAATGTTACAGAAAAAAATTAATAAATATTATTTTGTAACAATACAAAAATAATAATTATAAGATGATTATTCCTAAAGAATTTTCCTTTATTATTAGAAGTCCCCTTAATATCAATTGAAATAACTAATTTTGCATTTCACTTTTATTATAAATTATGTTTGAAAACAAAGACACAAGAACCGAACTTTCAAAATTAGGTGAATTTGGATTAATTAATCACCTGACAAAAGACATTAAAATAAAAAATTCTTCAACTATCAAAGGAGTTGGTGATGATGCTGCTGTTATTGATAGTGGCGACAAACAAACATTAATAACTAATGACCTGCTTGTAGAAAATGTTCATTTTGATTTGGTTTATTATCCATTAAAACATTTAGGTTACAAATCAGCAGTAGTTAATTTTTCGGATATTGTTGCTATGAATGGAACACCAAAACAATTAATTATCGGGATTTCGCTTTCCAATAAATTTTCCTTAGAAGCAATAGAAGACTTTTATGCAGGATTATTACTTGCCTGTAAAAATTATAATGTTGACCTTATTGGTGGAGACACAACATCAAGCAACAAAGGATTGTTTATTTCAATAACGGTAATCGGCGAAGCAAATAAAGACGAAATAGTTTATCGCAACACTGCTAAAGAAGGAAACCTTATTTGCGTTTCGGGCAATCTTGGAGCAGCTTATACAGGGCTTCTAATACTTGAAAGAGAAAAACATGTTTTCAAAGCTGACCCTAGCATGCAGCCCGAACTCGAAGGCTACGATTATATTCTTGAACGGCAATTAAAACCCGAAGCAAGAAATGATATTATAAAACTTTTGAAAGATGCTAACATCAAACCAACATCAATGATTGATATTTCAGATGGATTGGCTTCTGAAATTATGCACATTTGTACCTCATCAAATGTTGGCTGTAATTTATATGATGAAAAAATTCCTATTGATACCACAACTTATAATACTGCGAGAGAATTTTCTTTAGACCCTACAACATGTGCTATGAACGGTGGTGAAGACTATGAATTGCTTTTCACTGC
>CAYLPA010000509.1:0-1754 GCA_964385385.1 uncultured Saprospiraceae bacterium
TGCACAGCTATTTAACTTGTTTTATTAATAAATGTTGCGGATTTAAGGTATTATACTTATACTTATTATTATTACTATTAGCATATTTGTTAATCAAACTGCAACATCTTCCTCAAGCCTTAAAAAAACAAATAATAATGTAACAAATTATGACGATATAATCTCCAATTATGAATTTAGTGCTAATATTTGGGATCCTCACACTTCGCTTGAAGCATTAAATTATCATGGGAAAATATTAAAGAATATAAAAGAAAGCAAATTGCCTTCTTTTGGGGATGAATATAAAAGTTATGGCTGTTGGTTTCCATTAATTAACGATAAAAATTTGCAGATAGAAAAGTCAAACAAAAAAGAAGAGAGAGAACTGGAATTTTTAAAAAAATTCAGAAAAACTTATGAAAGCAACTTATCGCATGATAAAAAACATGAAGTTATATCTGGCCTATCATTTGAATACAAAGATTTAGAATTACATAAGAGTATTACAGATTGGTATTTGTGGGAATTATGCGAAATATCCGGTATAAGTTATAGCATAAGCGAAATATTGTACGACAAAGGTATAAGAACAAAGAAAGATATAAGTAGTTGTGAAGACAAAACTCTCTTGCTTATATCTGGTTTAGGTCAGGCACGGTTAAAAAAGATAAGGAACAATTTTCCAAGAAAATCAGATAGTCAAAAAATATTGTATGAAAAGAACAAACTATAAAATTAATAATATTGATCAATTTCTAAATCAGAAAGAGTGTATTTAGTTAAATTTGTTTGTGAAGATTTTGTTGGTGTAAAGAAGATTGTTAAGCAATAAAAATTTTCCTACACATGCTTCTCCGCATGATAAGATGAACGAACCAAAGGACCGCTTTCAACAAACTTAAATCCTTTTTTCAATCCTTCAATTTCGTATTTTTTGAATAATTCTGGAGTGATAAATTCTGTTACAGGAATATTGTTTTTTGTTGGCTGGAGATATTGTCCGATTGTTATTACTTCGCAACCAACAGCAATTAAATCATCCATTAATTCTAAAACTTCAGTTTCGGTTTCTCCAATTCCAACCATAATTCCTGATTTTGCCCTAACATTAGAATCGGCAATTTGCTTAATAACTCTCAAGCTGGTTTCGTATTTTGCACGGCTGCGGGTTTGTGGAGTGAGTCTTTTTACGGTTTCAAGATTATGAGAAATTACTTCAGGAGCTGCATCAATAATTTTTTGTACAAGTTCTTTTTTTCCGTCAAAATCCGGAATCAGGGCTTCCATCGTGGTATTTGGATTTAGTTTTTTAACTGCAAGGATTGTATCAACCCAAATTTGAGAACCCCCATCTTCCAAATCATCTCGGTCAACCGAAGTGATTACAGCATGTTTAAGCTTCATTTTTTGAACTGATTCAGCAAGACGCATTGGTTCATCATAATCAACTGCCAATGGTTTCCCGGTTTTTGTTGCACAAAACTTACACGAACGCGTGCAAATTTCTCCGAGTATCAAAAAGGTTGCAGTTCCTGCGCCCCAACATTCTCCAACATTCGGACATTTGCCACTACTGCAAATAGTATGTAGTTTGTTTTTTTCAATAATTTCTTTAACATCAGCATACATTTTGCCTGTTGGAAGTTTTATTTTCATCCACTTTGGCTTCATTATTTTAGTTTGTCGTTCACTCATTATTTCTTGTTTTTCTTGTTACTTGTTTCTTGCGAAGCTTGCTTCGTCCGTCTGGATTGACCTCGGTACATTCCTTC
>CAYLPA010000510.1:0-1754 GCA_964385385.1 uncultured Saprospiraceae bacterium
CATTTCTTGGAAATAAATTTCCTTTGGAAGTTGTTGTAAATGCTAATAAATGCAGCGGATTAAAAAGTCGTTTAAGTGTGCATTCAGAAAAAAAAGTTCTATTTTCCAAAACTATTGATTTCAAAAATGACAGGTTTTCAGAAACTGTCCCAATACAGTTAGAAGCAAAACAAAAAGGCATGCAGAAATATGTAATCAGGCTTTCTTCGGTTGCTCAGGAAATTAGCACAGACAATAATAGCGAGTTAATTTTTATTGATGTTATTGACGGCAAACAAAAGATTCTTATTTTGTCAAATGCTCCACATCCCGATGTTTCTGCAATAAAACAAGCTATTGAAAGTAATGTTAATTATGAAGTTGAAACTGAAATTTTAAAGGAATTTACTAAATCATTTTCCGGCTACAATCTTGTTATTTTGCATCAAATTCCTACTAATAATAGGTATTCAGAACAAGTTGTTAGTAAATTAAATAATTCTCAAACTCCAGTTTTATTTATTCTTGGTGCTCAATCGAATTTGAATTATTTTAACAGTTATCGTACAGGATTAAATATTGTTGCTCAGAAAATTAGTATCAATGAATCTCAAGCTATTGTTAATCCAAATTTTACTCTTTTTAATTTGAGTGATGAAACTAAAAGAACTCTGAAAAAGTTTCCTCCATTGTTAACTTTATTTGGAAAATACAAGATTATGAATTCTGCGGATGTTCTTTTTTATCAAAAAATTGGAGCAGTTTCAACTAAGCTGCCGTTGATACTTTTTAACCAAACTCTTGATAAAAAAATTGGAATTATTGCTGGTGAAGGAATTTGGAAATGGCATTTAAGCGATTATTTAAATAATGAAAACCATTTAGCTTTTAATGAAATTATCACAAAAACAGTTCAATATTTGTCATTGAAAGCAGAAAAGAGTTTTTTCAGAGTTTTAAATAAGAATAATTATCTAGAAAATCAGCCTATAGAATTTGATGCAGAAGTTTATAATAAAAGCTATGAACTGATAAACGAGCCGGAAATAACATTAACAATTGTTAACAATGAAAAAAAGAAATTCCCATATGTTTTTGGAAAGAGAGGAAAAGCTTATTATTTAAACGCAGGAAATTTTCCTGTTGGCGAATATAAGTTTTCTACAAAAGTGAAAGTAGGGGATACAATTTACAAAAAAACAGGAGTATTTAATATTTTAGCTTTAAATGTTGAGTCAATAAATACTATTGCAAATCATAGGCTTTTGTATAGTCTTGCAAAAAAACATGATGCTGAAATGCTTTATCCATCACAATTTGACAAACTTCAGAAATTGTTGGAAAATAGAGAAGATATAAAATCAATTTCTTATTCCCAAAAAAGTTATAATGAATTGGTAAATCTGAAATGGGTATTTTTCTTAATACTTGCTTTGCTTTCTTCTGAATGGTTTATTAGGAAAAGGGGAGGAAGCTATTGAAAACTGTTAAATTGTTAAATTGTTTATTTTGCTACTTTCCAAACTAATTTAAATTACAAATCCCTTCTGAATTTTAATTAAAACTAAAAATCTATAGTGTTTTATAACTTACAAAATGTAACTTATCTTCCTTAAATTTAAATCCGGTAGTATTATCCGAAGTTTAAAAATTGTAAAGAACTAATCCTGCATTCAACAATTTAACAATTCAACAATTTAACAATTCAACAAAATTTAAGAATTCAAAAAAATTGGATGTTTAGAAAAATATATCTAATTTTGAACAAATATAAA
>CAYLPA010000511.1:0-1749 GCA_964385385.1 uncultured Saprospiraceae bacterium
CAAAAGAAATTATCGTTTATATTTCATTTGACACATTTCGGGGAGATTTCAGAAATTGCTCTTAGAAAGAAAAGTATTTTTTCTTTTTTACAGATAAATCTTATTTTAAATTTCATCTCCAGATTCGTCAGTGTTTTCTTCTGATTGAACTTCAAATTCTTCAAGTCCGCTTTTAGTCATAATATATTTTGTTTCATCCATCTCCCATGGGAAATCATATCTCCATCTATCGGTAAGTTTAGCAATTTCATCATTCAAAATAATTACTTTGCCAACAGGAATTTTCAGAATCAATCTTAAGTCCTGATTTCTCCATTTCGATTTTTTGGTAAGTTTAAAATATTGTGGGAAAAATAATGTAGAATCGTTTTGTTCGATTTTATAAACTATCTCATTACTACGATGGAATGCATCATTATTTGAACTCCCTCTTGATGATTTTCTAAGAATTAAATGAAAATCATCATCTCTGCTTTTTTGAAATATTAATCTTGGATTTTTAACAAAACACAATTTATTATCACTTGAAATTAATTTAATATTAGGGAAATCCTGTCTATGATGACCACGATGATAATTGTCGTAATCATAAGTAAAATCATCATCTATTACATCTAAATACAAAGTTTCGGCATTCGAAATTTTAAGATTTACATTTACGGGATTTTCAAGTCTAAATGAAAAATCCTTAATTGATTTAACAGCAACAATACCGCATAATATCAAACCAACGAGCCACAATGAAAATGCAGTAAGACCAATATATTTTGTTCTGTATCTAAATCTGAACAATAGTTTAATTCCGTTATAAACCAGCATTATTAAAGGAATTCCAATAAGCAGTAGAATCCCAACAATTGCCATAGTACTATCGGTGCTTGAAGTGAAGATAACATTAAACATATCGGGAACTGATATGCTTAGAGCACCATGAGAATTTGCGAATATTGAGTTAGTATCGCCGAAGAAGCTTACAAAAAATGCAATTATCAATGCTATGCCGGTGATAATTAATACAAGTGAAACTACTATTATAATTGCTTTGACGAAGTAATGAAGTAACTGAAGAAAAAATTGCAAAATACGCTCAAAACCATTTCTATTTATATCGTTTTTTTTTTTGTAATAAATATCTTTCGCCTCGTTTTTCAGGTCTTTGATTTTATCTTTTAAATGTTCTACTTCATCTTTTATTGATTTCTCAATATTATTGATATTTACTTTTTCGCCTTTCATTTCGAGCTTTTCGGCAGTTGTTCTTGCTTCAGGAACTGCAATCCAAAGAATCATATAAATAAAGAAACCTGCACCACCAATAAAAGTTGAAATAAGAAACGCCAATCGAAACCAAAGTGGGTCAACATTAAAATACTCCCCTATTCCACTGGCAACACCACCTATCATTTTATTATCAGGGTCGCGAAATAATCTTTTGGTTTTATTCCTACGAAAAGTTTCTTTTTCTTGTTTTGGTGGCTCTTCATTTTCGCTATCAAATTCAAAAGGCTGCCCCATTATTTCGATAACTTGATTAATGTCATCAATAGTAACAACATTTTTTGATTCATTAGTTTTCTCTTTGAGTATTTCTGCAATTCTTGCTTCTATATCGGAAATTATTTCATCCTTTCCTTCAGAATTGTCGAAATGACTTTTAATACTATCTAAATAATTATTTAGCTTTTCAAAAGCATCTTCATCAATGTTGAAGATTATACTACTAATATTTACAGTGAAATTCTTTTTCAT
>CAYLPA010000512.1:0-1739 GCA_964385385.1 uncultured Saprospiraceae bacterium
ATTAATACTGTCCAAATAATTACAAGGAAAGTAATTTTGAATGATGAAGTTTGAAATCTAAGATTATTCTGGATATTTAATTTTTTATCGTCTAAGAAATAGGATGATGTTTTTGAAATTCCTTCAAGCGATATTCAAGAACCGGAAATTGTTCTCTTTTTACGAGAGACACACAAGCTCTAAGTCCTTCTTCTCTTTCGCTACCTGTAATTGACAATGATATTGCGCTAATTCCATAATAAATCAACTCACAAATCAATTCTTGCCCCATAAATCCCGGATAAGAAATTGTGAAGTAGAATCCATCAGCAATTGGTTTGTCTTCATCACGGTCATAAACTATATTAAAACCATTATCAATGAAAAGTTTTTTCATGATTTTAGCTTTCTTACCATATTCAAGAATTTCTTCTCTAAAATTATACTCTCCATTATTCACAGCTTTGAGCATTGCTGCTAATGCATATTGTGCCGAGTGTGATGTTCCTGAACTAAGAGCGTAAACTGTTCCAAAAATCATTGCATATCCAAAAATATCAGATGCATAATAATTTTTCAACTCATCAGATTGAGTATTGAATAAATGGTCACAAATAACCATCATTCCAATTCTCTGACCGGCATAACTAAATACTTTTGAACTTGATATAAAAACCACCCAATTGTCAGTATATTTAGCAACTGTAGGTTGAAATGGTGGTTCTCCCGGCTTACTCATATCTTTACGGAAATCCATACCAAAATAAGCAAGGTCTTCCATAACAATTACTCCATACTTCGTGGCTAATTCGCCAATAATTTTCAGTTCTGTTTCGGTAAAACAAATCCATGAAGGATTGTTTGGATTTGAATAAAGAATCGAAGATATGTTTCCTTTTTTTAAGTATGATTCTAATTTTTCTTTAAGCTTTTCGCCTCTGTAGTTATAAACATCAAATGACTCAAATTTCAGATTAAGAACCTGATGTTGCATTTTATGAACTGGAAATCCCGGGTCGATAAATAGGGTTGTATCTTTTTGTTTGTTTAATCTGCTAATTGTTAAAAAAGATGCAAAGCTTCCTTGCATTGAGCCAACAGTAGGAATACATCCGGTTTCGCTTACATCAATATCCATGAATAATTTCACAAACCTTGAAATTTCTTTTTTCAAGCTTGGAAGCCCATGAACGTCTGGATAAATTGCTGCTACTCCTTTTTTTAAAGCTTCGATTTCTGCGGCTACACCTATTTTATTAGGTGGAAGACCTGGTATTCCCATTTCCATCCTAACAAACTTTTCACCGGTTTCTTTTTCAATATCATCAATTAATTTTTTTATAACACGAATGCTGGCTTTTCCAACATCTGCTATATTATTTTCCTTAATAATTCTTTGAACAACATCGTAACTTATCGGAGTATTAACCTTTGCCATAAATCTTCAAATTTTTTTAAATTAATATAAATAAATCTTTTAAAAATCCTTAAGGAAAGACTTATTTCTTTGAATATTAATATTCAGAAATTCTTTAAGTTAGAATTAGAAAAATAATTTCTAACCTTAAATATGAATTTTGCTCAAAAATACATTAATTTTTGGAATAGAAAAAAATAATTGGAAAAAAATATGGAAGTTGGGAAATGGGGGATTTGTTGGATAGTCAACTCTAAAAACTGCTTTGTAATTATATATTAATTAGGTTTCTTAATGATAATGATGATTAATCCTTCGATAGAATAATTACTTAATGCTGGTG
>CAYLPA010000513.1:0-1736 GCA_964385385.1 uncultured Saprospiraceae bacterium
AGTTTTTTTATTTACTTTTGCAAAAAATTTCAATTCGTAAAATTATTTTTAAAATAATGCAAGAAAAAATCAACACAATAGAAGAAGCTATTGAAGATATAAAAGCCGGAAAAGTAATTATTGTCATTGATGATGAAGACCGCGAAAATGAAGGAGACTTTATCACAGCCGCCGAAACAATAACCCCCGAAATAGTTAATTTCATGGCTACTCACGGTAGAGGACTAATTTGTGCTCCAATAACAGAAAAACGTTGCGATGAATTAGGTTTAGAGTTAATGGTTGCCAGAAACACTTCAGTCCATGAAACACCATTTACTATCTCCGTTGACCTTTTAGGCTACGGTTGTACGACCGGAATATCGGCAAGCGACAGGGCAAAAACTATTAAAGCTCTCGCCACTTCTTCAACAAAACCAAGTGAGTTAGGTCGTCCCGGACATATCTTTCCACTTAAAGCAAAAAACAATGGCGTTATCCGCCGCGTAGGACATACCGAAGCAACTATCGATTTAGCAAGATTGGCAGGATTAGAACCTGCCGGAGCTTTAGTTGAAATCATGAACGAAGATGGTACTATGGCTCGCCTGCCTGAATTAATTAAAATTGCCGAAAAATTCAATCTCAAAATCATTACAATAAAAGATTTAATTGAATATCGTCTCCGAAATGAAAGCCTTATCGAAAAAGAAGAAGTTGTTGATTTACCTACCGAATACGGACATTTTCATTTGCATGCCTACAAACAAATATCAAATGATTTAACACATCTTGCTCTCGTCAAAGGTGAGTGGAAAAAAGATGAGCCTATTATGGTCAGAGTTCATTCTTCCTGTGTTACCGGCGATATTTTTGGTTCTTCAAAATGCGATTGCGGACCTCAATTGCACACTTCTATGAGCATGGTTGAAAAAGAAGGTAAAGGTATTGTTTTGTACATGAATCAAGAAGGCAGAGGAATTGGATTATTAAATAAATTGAAAGCTTATCATTTGCAGGAAAATGGGAAAGATACTGTTGAAGCAAACATAGAACTTGGCTTTAAACCCGATGAACGTGATTACGGAATTGGAGCTCAAATATTAAGAGACTTAGGAGCATGTAAAATCAAATTAATCTCCAACAATCCAACCAAAAGAGCCGGATTAACAGGTTATGGAATTGAAATCATCGATACAATCCCAATAATTATTCATCCGGGAAAATACAATAGATTCTACCTGAAAACAAAACAAGAAAAAATGGGTCATAATTTAGATTTTTAGTTTTAGATATTAGAAATTGGAAATTAGAGTTTAGAAATTAATACAATAGATTATGGATGCAATGGAAGCCTTGTTGAATCATCGCTCAATAAGAAAATATTTAAACAAAAAAATTGACGATAAGACTTTAGATAAAATTCTGGAAGCAGCTTTCAGAACATCTACCACCGGAAATATGCAGGTGTATAGCATCATCGTTACTAAAGACGAAGAAAAGAAAAAACAATTACAGCCTTTACATTTCGGTCAGGAGATGGTTTCGCAAGCACCGGTAGTTTTAACTTTCTGTGCCGATTTTAACCGTTTTAATATTTGGTGCAAACAAAGAAACGCAGAACCCGGATATGATAATTTTCTCTCTTTTATGACTGCCGCCATCGATGCTTTAATTGCAGCACAAAATGCTTGTGTTGCCGCCGAAGCAAACGGTTTGGGAATTTGTTATCTCGGAACAACAACTTATATGGCTGA
>CAYLPA010000514.1:0-1733 GCA_964385385.1 uncultured Saprospiraceae bacterium
AAAAACTTTTTGTTTCTGATTTTCCTAATAATTGGAGTTTTATTATTATCAAAACAGAAAGAATTTTACAAATTTATAAGTAAGGCATTTTGTATTTTTGGAATAATTGCAGGGATTATCGGTTTATTTCAAATTTATAATTTCTTGCCTGAAAAACACTTTTCTCATCAATTTACATATTTGATAACTGCCACATTTGCACAGCGAAATCTTTATGCTCAAATATTAATTTTAAGTTTTCCTTTTGCTGCTTTCTCAATCATCAACATAAAAGGCATCTGGAGATGGCTCGGAATTATTGCTGCCACAATTGAGTTAATGCTCATTATTTTATTATTAGTCCGTTCGGTTTGGATTGCTCTTGCCTTATCTAGTTTTTTATCAGTAATTCTTTTGTTTATTTTTTATAAAAAATTTCATATTAATCTAAAAGCGATTAGGAATCTTCTGCTTATTTCTTTAGCTTTTGTTCTAATAATTCTTTCTTCTCTTTTTATTTATTCTAAACTTGATTCAAGCGACACATTGAAAAAACAAGCCTACTGGCTAAATTATAATCCTTTTGGTTCGGTTAAGGAAAGAGTTGATATGTGGCAGTATTCTGTTGAAATGTTTAAGGATAATCATATGCTTGGTGTAGGTTCAGCTAATTGGAAAATTGTTTTACCAAAATATGCAAGTGAAGAAATTAGAGACGTAGATAATAATGTTTACACAAATTTTCAAAGAGCACATAATGATTTTTTGCAAGTTGCTGCTGAAAACGGAATTTTAGGTTTATCTTTCTATTTACTGATATTCCTGTGTGCTTTATTTTATATTTTCCGAATTATTAAAACATCAGAAAAGCAAGATGAAAAACTTTTTGCACTGTTTATGTTTTTTGGAATTGTCAGCTATCTCGTAATATCTTTTTTCAGTTTTACGAAAGAAAGAATTAGTCATTCCATCATCATTAATTTGATTTTTATATCTATTACAATTCTCTATCATAAAAGCAGAAAATCTAATAAAAACTTTAAACCCCAAATTTTAAAACTTATTCTAATTCCTGTTTTTTTGATTCTGATATTTGCGTTAATCTTCGGGATTAATAGAATTAAAGGAGAAAAGCATACAAGAAAAGCATACGAATACAGATTGCGGAATAATCATAAAGGAGTAATCCGCGAAATTGAAAAAGCGTCTTCATTCTTTTATCAAATTGACCCAATCAGCACCCCAATAAAATGGTATAGCGGAACTGCCTGGTTTTTGTCGGGGAATCTAAACAAAGCTTTCGATGATTTTAATGAATCTTACAAGATTAATCCTTTTCACAAACATATAATTAACGACCTTGCAACTTCATACGAACTCATGGGCAAACACAAGATGTCAGAGAAATTATATAAAGAAGCAATTTCATTATCACCACATTTTGACGAAGCATTAATTAATCTATCAATTGTTAAATATAATGCAGGCAAAATAGATTCAGCCTACAATTATTTAAGAGACTGCAAGCCTGATACAGAAAATGAAAAATATTTTGATGTATTGAAAGTAATCCTTCCAATAATCACAAAAAAACATATTGAAGAAATGAGTGATGAAGTATTAAAAAATACTTTTTACAGGTTTTTAGAATTAGAAGAATGGATGCTAAAAATCCATAAACAATCGGTCATTGAAAAACGAAAATACAATCTGCAATTAATTAATGAAGCAATATATTTGTTAGAAGAAATTGA
>CAYLPA010000515.1:0-1727 GCA_964385385.1 uncultured Saprospiraceae bacterium
AGATAGTAGAAATATATACAACTAATAAGGTTATATTTATGATAGGAGATATATTAGTTTTTTTTGTAGGCATACTTTCTCCTTGGTTTTAATTATAACCAAATTATTAGCAAAATAGTGTAAACAGGATTATTGGAAGAAGAACTTTTTCTAATTTATTGAAAGATTTATTTAGTTTTCTTTGTTTTTCCTGTTTTAATGTATTAATTGCATTATCCCTTCCGTTATAACAATACATTATCGCTTCCTCTAAACACTTTAATTATATTTTTAATATAATTAAAAGTCTTTTCATAATATATTACTGTATAATAAATATTCAATATGTGAGAGTGTTTTTTTTTATTAGAAAAGTAAATCCCAGACAGTAATTTGTAAGGTCCAATTGCAAAAGAGTAAAAAATAACAAACCCATCCAATTTTCTGATACTATTGATAGTAGCAACACAAACAAAAGGAGCGACCTAATTAGCCAAACAAATAATAGCTCAGATTAGATATTTTTAGAAAGCCATTTTTCCTTATACGAAATGATTTTTTTTGGAATTAGGGTGTTTTTTATATAAATAATTCGTTATAGATTTTTGAATTAAGCTAGTCTGAGTTTTAATTTCTTATAAGAGTGGAAATTTCATGATGAAAAGTTGGAAAACTAATGGTGCTTTTATGGATTATTACTTGACGAAACACAAATATTGGTTTGATTATTTTAATCCCGATGGAGCTGCTCAATCGATTTTTGATGGAATTTTGTAGGTATCTTTAGGTGTATTACAGTTTCTTTTATTATATTATTATAAGGGGTAGTTATGAATAAAAGATTTTTTCTTAGAAGATTTGCTCATGAGTTTGGTATGACCATTGTGATGTTGATACTTTAATTTTTTTATGGGAACATGATGGCTTGGTATTTATATATTTTATTTTTTATTACAATTTTTGTAACTGTCTGTTCAAAGTTTTGGAATTGTACTGTTATTCCTTGGGCAAAGAAAAAAAAATGAAAATTTCAGATTTAAAAAACAATGATGATTGAACTTATTTTGATATTTGATCTATTAATCTGATTTCCCTAAAGTTTGCCCTAAGGTCATATTCTATTTTATAGAATGATTATTAGTTGCTCTATGATTCCAAAGTTGCATATCCTTTAAATAGATTTACAATTAAAATAAATATTTATTAATAATAAAATTATTCAATATATTTTGTATTAGATAAAAGTACTGTTATTGAAATTGAATAACTTCAACTGATTATTAGGAATTTATACTACCTTCTATACGAATTTAAACGATTCCTTTAAAATTAGTCATAAGGGGTTTTTTTAACATGGAACAATGGTTCTCATTGCATGGAATATTCAATTCACCCTATTACTGCTTTTACACCCTATTTTTTTGTAATCGTTTAATTGTATTAATATTGAAGTATAAAGACATAATTCTACAGATCGTTAATACGATATTTTAATAATTGAAAGCTAGTTTATTCTTTAAAGACAAAGAAGTAATAACTAGCTTTTTTTATTAAATCAATAATTACCATTTTTAGGATCAGGTGTTAGTGCCTTGTTAAAAAACTACACCCTCTTATTGTCAAAGCGTATAATAGTATCTCTAACCGTGTAATTGTTTACCTAAAATGGCGAACCTTGGTTGTTCTTGAGATTTTCAAAGGGTTTTATTACTTGTATTTACCATATCTAAAAAGTATATCCACATAAA
>CAYLPA010000516.1:0-1720 GCA_964385385.1 uncultured Saprospiraceae bacterium
AAAAAAATTAATAATCAAAAAATAAAAAAACTATGAAAACCTTAATCAAATTTTTGACAGCATTATTAGCTGTAATTTTAATTATTTCAATTAGTAGCGCAAATGCTGCCAATATTAACGTTTATCCATCTACTGGAAATTATAACACAGGTAGTTGTTCTAGTTCTGCTAAAACGCAAACAAGCCTCGTCAAAGGTCACAATACCGATGACGGATGGATGAAATTTAATATTTCAAGTATTCCTGCAGGGGCAACAATCAATTCTGTGGAATTTCATGGATATTTGAATGCCAATATCTACCCTTACTGGAGTATAACTCCACTAACATTGAACCCGGTAACGGCTGCTGCAGCTGCATTAAATACCGATATTGTTGCTGAGGCTAATGCGGGATATTATGGTTATTACAATGAATCAGGTACTTTAACAACCGGATGGACTGTTAAAACTCTTGCCGGATCTGTTACAACCAATCTTCAAGCTGCAATGACCCAAGGATGGTTTGCAATTGGAATTGCAACCCGTGATAACAGCAACTCATATTATGTAGACTTCGATGGTTGGAACGAAACTAATAAACCTTACCTAGTTGTCAATTATACACCTCCAACTGTCTATACGATTAATGCCCTAGCCCCAAACGCAGGTACAAATTTCCAAAGTTTTAATGCTGCAAAAACCTTCCTAGCAAGCGGTATTACAAATGCAGTTATTTTCAATGTTGCATCAGGCACATATAATGAAAAAGTCACTTTCACAGCTGTGACTGGTGCATCTGCATTTAACACTATCACCTTCCAATCAGCAACAGGTGACAGTACCGATGTTATTTTACAAGGTGCTTCTACAGGATCCACAAGTGGCACAGTTGTTTTAAACGGTGCTGATTATTTCAAATTTAAAAAAATGACCATTAAATCAACAACAACAAGTGGTTCATATAGACAAGTTTTCAATTTTAGATCAACTGCAAATTATAATGAAATTTCAAACTGTATTATTCAGGGTAAATATTATGCAAGCAGTTATTATGCAAGTGCTATTTTTTCATATAACACACTTGATAATTTCAATAAAATCGATAATAACATTATTAAGGATTGTTATGCAGGTATTTATTGGAGAGGCACTTCAGGCCTTGCTGATGATAATGTTTTCTCAAACAATCATATATCAAACTATGGATACGCTGGAATGTATCTGTATTATCAAGATGCTGTTCAGGTTATAGGTAATACTATTATTGGTAATAAAACCTATGGTATGTATCTATATTATTGTGATAATGAATGTAAGATTTCAGGAAATAATATTCAGAACGCAGGGAATTATGGACTTTATATGCGTTACTGTGATGGTATATCTAGTAAAAGGTTAGAAGTTTCTAATAACTTTATCAGTGGTGCAACTACTTATGGTTTTTATGCCTATTATCCTAAATACTATGATGTTTATTACAATTCCGTTAATGTTAATAATACTCAGAGGGCTTTTTATTTTTATAATACTTCATCATCTTATGGATATCACAATATCAAGAATAATAACTTTGTAAATACAGGAACCGGTTATGCAGCTTATTTTTATAATTATGTAACATCATGTGATTATAACAATTATTATTCACCTACAGGAAGTTTTGTTTACTTTACAGGAAACAGAGCAAATTTCGCTGCACTAAAAGCAGCTTATTCCAATAGAAATCAGAATTCTGTTTC
>CAYLPA010000517.1:0-1704 GCA_964385385.1 uncultured Saprospiraceae bacterium
ATACAAGGAAATGGAACAAGATTATCTGTAACAACAATAACTCTATCGGCATATTGCGAATCGGCTAAAGCAAATCCGAGCAATCCGCAGGCAGCGGATCCATTAACTCCGTTAGCATTTCCAAAAGCATCAGCAGATGGAGCAGCAATAACTGCAATATCAATATGAACATCACCGTCTTGAATTGCCTGATATCTTCCTCCGTGAGAACGCAATACTCCAAGTCCTTTCATATTACCTTCAGAAGCAAATTTTCCTAAGGCACCATTCATGCTTCCTTCAATTCTGTTTATTGTTCCGTTTTTAAGATGTTCAATTATTGGTTCTTGGCAAGGAAAAGATGCTGATGGAAACCATCTTAAATCTTTAATGCCCAATTCGTGAGCAATATCAAAAATTTGTTTAGAAATCAGGTCGCCGTTGCGAAAATGATGATGAGTTGAAATTGTCATTCCATCTTTTAATCCTGATTTTATTAATGCTTCTTTCAAATTCTTTACAAGCTTATTCCCATCATCGGGATAGTCGGAACATGAAGAAATAGGAGGGGCATATTTTCTTCCTGAAGGTTTGTATTTTCCTACTCCCTGATAAGGTATTGCAGGATTGCCATTGATTTCGGTTGGTACTAATCTGCCAAGAGCATTCTTTACTAAATTATTATACTTTTTCATTTTTTTAATTTTGAAAATTGTACATCTATTTTGTTTTCCAGTCTTTAGATAGTTTATTTGTGCTAATTGCTAATTCAATTGTATTTTGAGCACGTTTAACAACGGGTGGGTCAATCATTTTTGTTCCGAGAGAAACAACTCCGAGTCCTTTTTCTGTAGCTTCATCAAAAGCAATTACAATCTTTTTAGCTTTATCAATTTCAATTTCATCAGGAGCAAAATTATCATGAATTACTCTAATTTGTCTCGGGTGGATACAGCCCATTCCATCAAATCCCAGTGCTTTAGATTTTTTAACATTTTCTTTTAGAGCATCCATATCACCTACATCAGAAAAAACTGAATCAATTGGTTGAACACCCGCAGCTCTTGCTGCATTAACAACCTGACTTCTTGCAAAAAAAGATTCTGTTCCTTCATTTGTTCTTTTAGTTCCTATGTCGGCGGTGTAATCCTCAAGTCCAATAGCAATAGCAACAACATTATCGGAAGCACTTGCTATTTCGTAAGCATTAATTACTCCTTTTGCACTTTCAATAATAGGCATTAACCAGATTGGATTTTTTGTTTTTTCCTCTTTATTTAATTCTGAAATTTTTTCGTTAACGAGATTAATTTGTTTGGCGTTTTCACATTTTGGAATAAGAATAAGATTCACATTATGTGGGATAATATAATCCAAATCTTCAAGTCCAATTGGTATTTGATTTATTCGAACCATTCGTTCTGCACCATAAAAATCAAGTTGTCGCAAAGTATTTCGTACTAATAAACGTGCTTCGACTTTTTTGTTAACAGCAACAGAATCTTCAAGGTCGAGAATTATTCCATCAGGTTTGTGAACGCCTGCGTTTATCATTAGTCGGGGAGTGTTCCCTGGGAGATAAAGTCGGGAAATACGATTTCTTTCTCTATTTGTATGATATTTATTATTACTTATAAATTCAGGAAGAAATTCTTTTTTTGTCTCAAAAAGTTGTTTTATTGCAGCTTCAATTCTTGCAGCAATAATATAAGGTAAAGCTCCCGA
>CAYLPA010000518.1:0-1697 GCA_964385385.1 uncultured Saprospiraceae bacterium
TTACCAGTAATACAATTAACAAATAACAAAGGAGATACTATGAAGAAAATTTTAGTTATTGGAGCTCATTATGATGATGCTGAATTAGGAGTAGGTGGAAGTATGGCCAAGTGGATACGCGAAGGGAAAGAAGTATTTAAGTTAACACTTTCAGATAATGAAACTAATTTCGAGAAAAGAAATATTCGAGTAAATGCTAAAGAATCGCAGGATGAAAGTAGTAAAGCTTGTAAAATACTTGGTATTAAGGAAATTTCTGATTTCCCTCTTCAATCTTGTACAAATGTTATTTTTGATAAAAATCAAATGCAATTAATTGAATCGTTTGTTCTTGATTATAAAATTGACACTTTGATAATGCATAATATGTCAGATATTCAGCAAGATCACGTTCATGCTGCTACTATAGCATATGTTGCTGGAAGATATTGTGATACACTTCTCGCATATCAGAGCAATAAGTACATTCTACCAAAAGATTATTATCCAAGATATTTTATCGATATAACAAAAACGATTGAACTAAAAAAGGAAGCTCTAAATTGCTATAGCTACGCCCACAACAGATACCGTCAGTTATTTGAAATGACTATTAAACAAAATAGAGTATGGGGTTACCAGTGTTCAATGAATAGCGAAGAGGTTTTTGCAGAAGCATTCTCAATACTTAAATATACGGAGAGATAATTATGAATGGAATTATTTATATCGCTTGTACTTCTGTTGGAAGATACATAATAAAATCACATTTAAAATATCATCCATCAATACCAATTTTGGGTATAATTAATTTAGATAGAAAAAAAGCAATTAATAAAGCAAATTATGATTCACTTTATGATTTGGCAGTTACTAATGATATTGATATTTTGTATTGTAGTAATGTTAACTCAGAGTCTGTTTTGTCGTTTATTAAGGCAAAGAATCCTACTTTAATAATTCAATCAGGATGGTCACAAAAATTTGGTAATGAATTACTTTTTTTACCAAAATATGGTTGCATTGGAGAACATCCTGCACTATTACCAGAAGGGAGAGGAGCAGCATGCGTCAACTGGGCAATAATTGAGAATAAAAGAAAATGGGGTGATTCATTTTTTAAAATGGTTGAGCAATATGACGCAGGACCGGTTTATGCTCAAAATAGTATTATTATTGAAAACTATGATAATGTTTTTAGCGTATACGAAAAAGTTGCTTTTTCTTCATCTCATATAATTAAAGATAATTTACACAATTGGTTTAACGGCATATTTAAGTCATTAGTATTAGATGAATCAAAAGCTACTTATTATAAGAAAAGGAGACCTAAAGATGGAGAATTGAATTTTTTATGGGATGATATAATGATTTATAATTATGTAAGAGCATTAACAAAACCATATCCAGGTGCATTTTTTTATTATAAAGAAACAAAAGTAATTGTTTGGTCGGCGAAACTATTAAATATAACTACTAATAAACCTGCAGGAGTTATGTCTATTGACTTAAACAATCAGAGTTTATTAGTATCTACAGGCAATAATAAATTAATAGCATTTCAGATTTTACAAATAGAAGATTACCCTGAAATATTTGCACATAATTTTTTTAAACACTTAAATTAATTGTTTAATGTTTAATGAAGTACTACTGGTAACAAACAGCTCCACAGCCAAGCAAGAAGAGAAGCAAGAAGAGCGTGGCAGCTGCCAAAC
>CAYLPA010000519.1:0-1687 GCA_964385385.1 uncultured Saprospiraceae bacterium
TTAATTTATTGAAAACTTTTTACATACTATAGACACACTAATATGGACACTACCGTTGTATTCGCAAAAGCAAGCGAATAGGTGCTGGAAACAGAAAATCCATTGCTAATTTCCGTCCAACTTTGCCCATTATTTGATGACAAAAAAACTCCTGATTCAGTTCCTGCAATAATATTATAGTTCATTGCCATTAAAGCCCACACCATACTGCCACTATTTATTCCGTTATTTATTGCTGTCCAGCTACTTCCATTATTAGACGATAAAAAAACACCATCCCCATAGCTTCCTGCAAAAAGAGTATTTCCTTTAGCAGCAAGTGACACAATCTTGTTAGATGTCAGCCCATTATTTATAGGTGACCAACTACCTCCATTGTTAGTTGATATAAACATTCCTCCTCCATATGTTGCTGCAAAAATATTAGTCCCAATAACTTCAAGAGAACGAATATAAAGGTTAGTTAGACCTGTGTTAGAAGCTGTCCAACTATTTCCATTATCAGTTGAGATATAAACTCCACTACCATTTGTTGCAGTAAATAAAGTATTAGATAATAAAGCAAAATCATTTATATGAATACTGCTGGACAAACCTCCTGTTAGCTTCAACCAATTATTGCCATCATCAGTAGATTTGTAAATACAAGACCCCAATGTGCCAACAAATATATCATTACCATTTTGTATGAAACATGAAATGGTTAGCCCATTCGTTCCATTGGTTTGTTGCCATTGTGCATTTGAAATCTCTGTTAAAAAGATAATAATACTTAAAAAAATAAAAAACTTTTTCATTTTATTATATTTTAGATAGTGAATATTTTAAAAATTAAAGACACTTTAATTAATAATTTGGTTGCCTATTGCTGAAAATAAATATCTTTAATTTGGCATTAGGTCCTAAATTTATTTATATTATAGAAAAATTTCCCCATTAACTACGATTCATTTGAAATGTGTCGCTAAGCTTATTATAGAGAATAAACTTTTTTGTTGTTGCGGTTTCCTGCTCGCAAATATTAATCTTTAATCCCACTTACATTTTCAACAGTACCACCTCCAAGTCCACCTGTTTGTTTAATAAAACTAACATTATTTTCATTACTAAATTTTCCATTTGTAGGATAATATTCATCAATAGTAATTTCCCCATCCTTATTGATTATTGATAAATTGAAAATTATTTGCTTTTTGTGATTTGTCTTTTGTTATTTTCCCTAAATTCGCAGTAGTACTTGAAGTAATATCATCTATACTTATGAAAAGAAAAACATTATTAATTTTTATAGTTTTCATGTTGTTAAATTCAGCTTATAGTTATTATTATCACACAAACGAACATGACCAAAAGCATAAATTTATTTTAAGCTCCGATGCATGGGGTTACTATCAATATTTAACTGCCGTTTTTTATGAAAAAGACGTAACTAACCAACCTTATTCTATTCGTTCAGAAAAAGGAATTTTATTAAATAAATATAATTATGGTGTAGCATTGCTTGAGTTACCATTTTTTCTTCCACCTTATTTTATTTGCAAAATTTTTCAAATACCAACTAAAGGATACACACCAATATTTGCAGTTATGATTGTCCTTGCATCACTAACTTATGCTTTTTTAGGTTTGTTATATTTATTCAAGTTCTTGCGAGAAAAATTCGATTGGAAAATAAGTATTATTACTA
>CAYLPA010000520.1:0-1655 GCA_964385385.1 uncultured Saprospiraceae bacterium
TATTTTACTTCCATTTTTTCGCGATTAAAAGTCGCATTTCTTAATTGAACTTACATTTGATTAAATTATATTAATATGCAACTTCAAAATATTGAAAGTAGGATTTACGAAGTAAGAGGACAAAAAGTTATGTTAGATTTCAACCTTGCAGAACTTTATGAAGTGCAAACTAAAAATTTAAACCTTTCAGTAAAAAGAAATATAAAGCGTTTTCCGAAAGACTTTATGTTTCAGCTCACTCAAATTGAGTGGGATGCTTTGAGGTTGCAAATTGAAACCTCAAAAGGAAGAGGTGGAACAAGATATCTGCCAAATGCCTTTACTGAACAGGGTTTAGCAATGTTAAGTGGAATTCTAAATTCAAACAAAGCTATTGATGTAAACATTGCAATTATGAGAGCATTTGTATTTGTTAGGCAATATGCATTGACCCACAAAGATTTAACCGACAAACTAAAAATCCTTGAAAGCAAATATAACAAACAATTTAAGGATGTATATGAAGCTATAAACTATTTATTACAAAAAGATAAGCTGGAAACTAAACAAAAGGAACGTAAAAGTATTGGATATAAAATAAAAAAATAATGAATAATATTTTAAAAAATATAGTTACTAATCAGAGTATTAATTTTATAGTGCCAATTACAAATTAATCAATAGCTTTTAGGCAATTTAAGTACTCCAAATTCTTGGCACTTGTTATTTGTAAATGTAATCAACAATAAAATCTTTATCTAAAATTATTAATAACATCTTCATATTTTATCTGTTTTGCCTACATTTGTTTTTTTATAGATAGTGTTTTTATATGACTAATCTTTTCAAAAAACTAAGAAATTTAATGATAAAGATAATTGACTGGTTTTACAAACCTTTCAAAAATTTTATTCCACCTGAAACTTTTCGATATGCAGTAACAGGTGGAGCTAATACTTTGTTAGATGTTTTTCTTTATTTCGTATTTTATAATTTTGTACTAGATAAACAAATTGTTGATTTAGGATTTGTAGTTGTTAGCCCACATATTGCAGCATTTATCATTGTATTTCCTATTACATTTTGCACTGGTTTTATTTTGGCAAAATATATAACTTTCACACAATCGGTCTTGCATGGACGAAAACAACTTTTCAGATATGGATTAACAGTTTTGGGAGCTATTTTACTGAATTATATTTTGCTCAAATTCTTTGTTGAACAAATGAAACTTTGGGCAACAGTAGCAAAATTCATAACAACTATAATTGTAGTAATTTACAGTTATATAATGCAACGCTATTTCACTTTTCAAACAGCAAAACAATTTGTTTCTTCTAACGAAAACAAAAAATAGAAAACCTAATTCGAGAAATTTTTAAGGATATAGCAAAAAAATTATTAAATAATATCAATCACAATTGCAACAACCAGTAGCAAATCCGTTGCAAGAACAGTAATCACATTACCACCAAGAGCAGGAATCATTTTTTTAATATCTTTTCCATGTTTAATAGCAGTCATGCAAGCTTTCACGGCAATAGGAAGTGGCAATAAAGCCAAGCAAATCCAGGGAGATGAAATATTATTAATCGCAAGCATTGCAATAATTCCGAAGACAGCAATAATTCCTAAGGTATAAAGATAAGCAGCATTTTTTCTTCCTAACAAAATAA
>CAYLPA010000521.1:0-1651 GCA_964385385.1 uncultured Saprospiraceae bacterium
CCATCCATTATTATTGCACCAATTCCTATCAAAACATTATCATGAATTGTGCAACCGTGAATAACTGCATTATGAGCTATAGAAACATAATTGCCGATATTTACCGGTGCTTTTTTATAGGTGCCGTGAATTATAGCACCATCCTGAATGTTTACATTATTCCCGATTTTTATATAGTGAACATCTCCCCTGATAACTGCATTAAACCAAACACTGCAATCGTCTCCCATTTCAACATCTCCGATTAATGTTGCATTTTCAGCAAGAAAACAGTTTTTGCCAAATTTTGGAGTTTTACCTTTTATTGTCTTTATTAGTGCCATTGGATTTACTTAGTTTAAGTTGATATATTTTCCTTGTATTGTCAGTTATTCTGAATCGATTATCAATGCGATGACCAATTATCCAGGCTATTTTATCTTTGGAGCAAAGCAACAAAACATTTTCTTTTTCAATAATTGAAAGTTTTTGGTCAATAAAAAAATCACTTAATTTTTTCTTTTTATTCATCCCGAAAGGATAAAAATAATCACCCTGCTTCCATTTTCTTAAAGTTAACGGAAAATCCAATCTTGAATAATTCAGCGAAGCTGTATTGCAATCTTTTGGAATTATTGAATCATTATTTTTATCAAATGTTTTTATACTAAGATTGACAGGTTTCGAAATTTCAGAGAGATTTTCTTCAATAAAATAATCATTACCGAACGAAAGTTCGTTTTCGGAATTTTTTAATGCAACAATTAGATATTCCCTGTCTTTCAACAAACGATGAGTTGAAGAATAGAATTGTTTGCCCGAAATTTCATCCAATGATTTGACAATATCTTCAACAACTTGAAAATTGAAATTATATTCCGAAAGAAATTCAAAAAGATAAGTGGAAATATTATCAAAGCTTTTAAGAATTTTAATATTTATAAATATTTTGTTTTGTTTTGTATGGATAACTTTTTTCTTAACTCGCCTTATTTCTGTTTTATAAATCTTTTCAGATTCTCTTATCCTATCAATATTTTTATTTACAATGTTTTTAAAACTTGGATTAATTTCTGTAAAAACAGGAATTATCTGATGTCGGATTTTATTTCTTAAATATTTTGTTGTTTTATTTGAACTGTCCTCACGGTATTTCAAATTGTTTTCTTTTATAAAATCTGAAATATTTTTTCTGTAAGTAAATAACAAAGGATGAATCAGGCGTTTTTGTTTAGGCAGAATTCCGTGTAGTCCTGCAATTCCTGTTCCCCGACTAAGATTAATTAGCAGTGTTTCAATTTGGTCGTCAAGGTGATGAGCGGTGGCTACATAATCATAGTTCTCGGATTTCATCAAGCTATAAAACCATCTTAGTCTTAATTCTCTTGCTGACATTTGAATAGAAATTCCATTTTCTTCTGCATATTGTTTTGTGTTGAATTTTTTTAAAAAGAAAGGAATTTTGTATTCTTCTGACAATTTTTTAACAAAAATTTCATCAGCATCTGATTCTTTGTCTCGCAAAGTAAAATTACAATGAGCTATTCCAAAGTTAAATCCTGCTTTATGAAATAGATCGAGCATTACAACAGAGTCCATTCCACCACTAATAGCAAGCAAAATTTTGTCTTCAATTTTGAAGAGATTTTCTTTTTTTATATAATTTTTAAAT
>CAYLPA010000522.1:0-1636 GCA_964385385.1 uncultured Saprospiraceae bacterium
ACGCAAGTGAGCAATTTCGTCAAAAACCACCTGAAATTAATGCTGATGTTTACCCTAATCCCACAATTGATATTGTTTATATTAAAATAGACACAGAATTTGAAATAGCAAAATTAGAACTATATAATTTGCAGGGAAAAAGATTAATACAAAAAGCAATAACAGAACAAAAATTTCAATTGGATGTTTCGGAATTAAAATCAGGTATTTATAAATTAAGAATAAGTACAGATATTAGTAGTGAGATTATGAGTATTGAGATTATTAGATGATTTATTCACAACTATTTAGCTGGATGATTATTTAATACCGTAAATCATCTTCCTGTAAAATTTTACCTCGGTCCTAAAGGATGATTTTACAGGAAGTTGATTTACTCAAATTGTTATTTTAATTAACAAAATGAGAAAGAATTTACTGTTGAAAAGGAGTACCGATAAATATTTTTTTTTAATATGAAATTAAACCTTTTCAAAAAAAAATAGTCTAACTTTAAAATATAATAATAATCATTAAAAACCCATAAAAAAATGAAAAAAATAATACCATTAATTTTTGCAATTATCCTAACAAACACATGCTTCTCTCAGCATTATTCAAAATATACTAATCATTGGTATTTTTTACAAAATGCAGGATTGGATTTTTCAAATTTTTCCCCTGTTGCCGATACAAATGGAGCTATTAATTTTTCTTATAATAGTGGTTATAGTTCAGTTATGTCCGATTATTATGGAAATCTATTGTTTTATAGCGATGGTTATCATGTATATAATAAAAATCATCAGCAAATGCCAAATGGTTTTGGATTAAAAGGGGGATTTTTTCAATCTGGTGTTGTCCGTGTTGGAGTTCCAAATATTATTTTCCCCAAGCCAGGAGATTCTACATTATATTATCATTTTGTTCCAGAACAGAATACTGATACTATAGCTTATTATTCAATCATTTCTCTATCTGCCGATACCGGAAAAGGAGATGTTATATTAAAAAACATTCCTTTTATGAGTTCATCAACAATAAAAATGGGAGTTGTTAAACATTCTAATGGTGAATGTTATTGGCTAATACTTCATAAAAGATTTTCAAATGCTTTTCATGCTTATTCTTTTTGTGGTAATACTATTGATTCAATTGTTCCTGTTATTTCAAATGTTGGACAAATATATTCAAATTATGAAAGAAGTAAAGGCATTATTTCTATAAGTCCTGATGGAAAAAAACTTGCAGTTACTTCTTATATTTTAAATTATTTTATTGATACTATTCGTCTGGAATTATTTGATTTTAATGCAGCAACAGGAGTTGTTGGTAATCAGTTGATTATTCCGCGTGGATATTATGATGATTACTCTTCTATTGCATTTTCACCTGATAGTAAAAAACTTTATGCAGCTAATTATTATGGTGGAAATTCAGTAATTTATCAATTTAATTTAGATGCAGGTTCCGATTCGGCAATAATAAATTCAAAAACTATTATTGAATATCCTGCATCAGGTCGGTATTTTTGTGGTATGCAATTAGGCTTAGATGGGAAAATATATATTTATAGAAGATATAATTCCATTGCCAACAATCAATATCTTGGAGTAATCAATAATCCTAATACTCTTGGCATTGCCTGTAATTATGT
>CAYLPA010000523.1:0-1634 GCA_964385385.1 uncultured Saprospiraceae bacterium
ATAATGGAATCTGTAGTAAACATTTTCTCCGGTAGAGCCACAAAATATTTAGCTGAAAAAATAGCAACAAGTTATGGACAAAATTTAGGAAAAATTGACATTAAAACTTTTAGTGACGGTGAATTTCAACCTTCTTATGAAGAAACTATCAGAGGTCACGAAATTTTTATTATTCAATCTACATTTTCTCCTGCTGAAAATATTTTGGAACTATTGTTAATGATTGATGCTGCAAAAAGAGCATCTGCAAAAAATATTGTTGCAATTATTCCTTATTATGGATTTGCACGGCAAGACAGAAAAGACAAACCAAGAGTAGCAATTGGTGCAAAGTTAATGGCAAATTTATTAACTTCTGCAGGTGTTAACAGAATTATAACTATGGATTTACATGCAGACCAAATTCAAGGTTTTTATGATATTCCTGTTGACCATATGTATGCATCTTCAATTTTTATTCCCTATTTGAAAAGTTTAAATTTGCCAGCTATTACAATAGCATCTCCCGATACAGGTGGAGCTAAAAGAGCTGCTGCATACGCTAAATTATTAGACACTGACCTTGTTATTTGTTTTAAACAAAGAGATAAAAAAAATAATATTGAAAAAATGACTCTTATTGGTGATGTTGAAGGAAAAGATATTATTATGGTCGATGATATTATTGATACTGCAGGCACTGTAACAAAAGCTGCTGATTTAATGCTCCAAAACGGAGCCACTAGTGTTAGAACTGTTTGTACTCACCCTGTTTTTTCTGGTAATGCTTATGAAAAAATTAAGAACTCAAAGATAATTGAAGTTATTGTTAGCGACACAATACCTTGCAAAAAAATGGATAATATCACCGTTCTTTCAACAGCTGATTTATTTGCTGACGTTATTAGAAAAATTCACAAACACGAATCAATTAGCGCTCATTTTAAATTCAGTACAATTTTATAAATATCCCATAATAATTTACAGATTCTAAAAAATAAGCTAAAAATTTATAAATCTTCAATTTGAATTTATATATTTGCAAACTTTTTATCTAAAAAATGCACTTTATTAATTAATATTTTAAAAAACAAAAATTATGAAAACAGTATCATTGAGCGGTTCTTTAAGAAAGAACGTAGGGAAAAAAGATGCTAAATTACAAAGGAAACAGGGAAATATCCCAAGTGTTCTTTATGGTGGTGAAGAACAAATTCACTTTAGCGTTGACGCAAAAAAATTTAACAAACTAATTTTCACACCTGAAGTATTTTTTATTAATCTTAATATTGATGGAAAAGAATTCAGAGTTATTCTTCAGGATGTTCAATATCATCCGGTAACAGACAATGTTTTACATGCCGATTTTCTAGAATTAACGGTTGGCAAACATGTTGTAATGGGCATACCTATTAAACTTGAAGGTACACCACAAGGTATTTTAACAGGTGGTAGGTTAATTAATAAAATAAGGAAACTTAAAGTAAAAGGACTACCTAAAGACATTCCAGATGATATCGTCTTAGATATTAGTAATTTAGATATTGGTGACTCTATAAAAGTAAATGAAGTAAAACTTGATAATATTGAAATACTTGATTCGCTTCGTTCCGTAATTGTTGGTGTTAGGGTTACAAGGATTGTTGAAGAAGAAG
>CAYLPA010000524.1:0-1626 GCA_964385385.1 uncultured Saprospiraceae bacterium
AATCGGTTTGTTTTAGTCTGTAATATACTGTTCCGCTTATTGATGTATTATCATTTTCATAATAATCAATTCTGTTATTACTGTTTCCAGCACCTAAGACTGTACCAATGACATCATAGTTTTTTGCATCTTTTGAACGTTCTATTGTGAAATAATCATTATTTATTTCACTTGCAGTTGTCCATGATAAATCAATAGTTTTACCATTGTAATAGGCATCAAAGCTTAGTAATTCTATTGGTAGAGTACCACTAGCTTCGCCGGCTCCCCAGTCGGAGAAATGATTTATCATATCACATGTAATTGTATTATTTACCGCATCAACAACTCCACCCTGATAATGCCATGCGTTGTTATAGTAAGAATATAATTTAAGTGCTGATTCATTCAAACCATTAAGCTCGCTTTCATTGTAGTGATAAACCATCTCAACATTGTCAGGTTGATTTGTTGGATCAATTTCAACATAGCGTTTTATCATTGTACTTCCTGCCGGTTTATTTTTATGTTCCTTTCCTCTTTTAATTTTCACTTTTGTATTGCCCGGATGAGATGATCCTTTTGATTTCATTTTTATTGACGATTTGTTATTGCTTTCTGAACCAAATTCTGTAAAAGCAGTAGTAGAAACCGATGTAATTTGTGGGGCATCAGAAATATTTTCTGCACCCGGACTGGAAACATAATTGCCTACTTCTTTCCAGTCATTACTTATACTAATTCCATTTGTTAAATAGTCAGTTCTTTCATAGTTTTTATCTTCAGTTGTTATTGTAAAACTGCCTGCAAAGTCAATAACTGTTGTTCCTGTTAATAATTGAACGTAACTTTTCTTTTTTAATTCCCAACCTGAAGGGGCTTTTACATCATATGAAAGAGCAGCTGTAGGTTGTTTGTTGCCTTTGTTTCTAACAGCTATAACATAAAAACAGTCGGGCATTAAAGTTCCTGTTAACTGAAAAGTTAAACCAATTTGCTTCTGCTTAGGCGCTTTACCTCTTTTTACTTCTCTCTTCCAGCATTTCATAGAAACACTTGATAAATTAATTATTGATTCACTATTATTAAAAAGTTCAATAAATTCATTATTTTCTACTCCATTATGTCCTTTGCAAGCAAGTTCTGTTATAATAAGATCACCTTGTACAGGAGTAATTCCAGTTTGAGCAGGAGGAGTCACAGGAGTTGATCCAACAATTAGAAGTTTAATATTAGCACGTTTGTCAGTTTTTTTCAAGTAAGTTATAGAAGAACTTCCATCCCATTCTTTGAATCTTGCTTTTTTAGATGCATTTGTATATTGATATTTTGGATATTGATTTGTCTTTGATTGTTCATTAATAATAAGCATTTGCAAATTATCAGTATTATTATATGCAAATGCAGTAGTTAAAGTAACTTCATTCCAGCCGGTAGAACTATTTGGAAATGCTCCTGAATAAACTAATGTATAGCCGCTTAGGCTATAATTGCCATCACTAAATTGAGAAGCACTCGTATGGTTTAAATAAATTTTTACATTACTAACAGTAGTATTATTACTACCGGAAGCCTTATAAAATGCTAATTTTGTTATATCTCCGAGTTTAGCAATTTCATTTTGCATATATATAACCTCGTAAACTG
>CAYLPA010000525.1:0-1621 GCA_964385385.1 uncultured Saprospiraceae bacterium
ATTTCGCACCTTCTTTAATTGATTGAATATCAAAATTGGCAACCTCTACTACTATAAACTGGACATCAATAAGTTTTGCTCCTATTATTTTAACAAAAGTATGATTTTGAAAATTATCATTTGTTTTTTCAATTCCTTTAATTTTTTCATCTTCATAATACATTAATATTTTCCCCACAGAGTTTATGTGAAATTGTTTCTACGAATGGTTTACTTGTCCGAATTTTAATTATATCTTTTTACATTATATTGTATCTAAATTTATTAAATTCAGATAAAAGATGTTGTGAGGCTTCAGAAGTTTCAGCAGAAACATTTGAAATTTCGATTATAGACTCTTCTTGATCTGCAGTTATACTTGATGTTTTGTTTGTGTTATCCCTAATTAATTCCATTCTTGAAGTCAATTTAGTTGTTTTTTCATCTATAAAAACAACTAATTCTATCAATAAATCAAATTTACTTTTTCCACCAACAACATTTGTACTTACTGATTCTGTTGCTTCATAAACTTCTGATACAAGAGAGATTATTAGATTAACCAATTCTTTTATCTCATTTGCAGATGTAGCAGAATTTTCTGCTAACTTTCTTATTTCCTCTGCAACAACTGAAAATCCTTTTCCTGCCTCACCTGCTCTTGCTGCTTCTATTGCTGCATTTAAAGCAAGTAAATTTGTTTGTTTTGTTATACCTTGTATTGTTTCAATTATTTTAAAAATGTTTTCTGATTTATGTCTTAATTCCCGAATGCTTTCCATTGTACTCTTAACAGAATTATTAATATGATCCATTGATTCTACAACTTCTTTAGCTGATGTAATACAATTGTCAGAACTTTTTTTAATTTCTACGGTATCGTTTAAACTTTTTTCTGTTTCTTCGTAAACTTCTTTAGATTGTAAACTTAATGAAGAAGATGTTGAAGAAAGTTCTTCAGATGATGCAGCAAGTTCTTCTGAAACAGCACCTAAATTCCCTGAATTTTTACCAATACTTTCCAACAGTAAATGTTGTGCTGTTATATCTTTAATTACTTCAACTGCTGCAATTGCATTTCCGTTCTCATCATAGACTCCAGAATTTGAAACCAAAGTAGTAAGCTTCTCTCCTTTTTTATTAAAAATATCAACCTTAGCATCTATTAAAAATTCTTTTTTAAGAACACAACCTTGAGTAGGACAATCTTTACATACCTCTGCTTTGAAAATATCTCCGCATTTTGTTTTTTTTGCTTCTTCAAGGGAATAACCTGTTAACTCCTGTACTTGTTTTGGCCACAAAATAACGTTGTATTCCATATCTCTGACATAATAAGGGTCTGAAATGGCTGATTGGATTCCTTTAAGCACAGCATTCTCTTTTTTTAATTTTTTAATCTCTTCTTGTAATTCTTTAATCTGGTTTTCAAAATTATTTTTTTTAAACATGGTATCCTCCTTAAAATATAAGTTCAAACTCGTTCTATTATTATACTATATTTTTTATAGTTAATCTTTTCTTTGAAAAATTCGAAAATGCTTTATTTTACTGTGACATACTCCCACCACCTAGCAAAACTTGAGGGGGGGGCTTCTTGGGACGTAAGTGCTTTTTAATAGCCACTTATAATTACCAAGCT
>CAYLPA010000526.1:0-1614 GCA_964385385.1 uncultured Saprospiraceae bacterium
TTCCCGTAACACCGATTATTTGTTTATGATAAAATTGAAGGAAAATATCAGTTTGTGAAGTAATTTTTTCCGAACTAATCGTGTTTTTTAAATCTTTAAAAGATATCCCGGGAGATTTTATAACAACATCAAAATCGTTAATTTTCTCAAGATAACTTCCTCCCAACATAAGTTCAAGATATTTATCTTCAGACAGAAATTTATTTTGTTTCAACAAATCAGGATTTCTGTCAGCAATAGTTAATTTTTGTTCGGTAAAATATTTTCTCAAGAATTTATAGGTAGAGAATCCTTCCTTACCAAAACCAAGAATTAATACTTTTTTGTTGTTTATCAGATTATGAAAAAAATCAATCATATATTTTCTTTTACTTAAATTTAACTTTTTATGAATTCTTCAAATTCTCTATCTAAATGGTTTTTATCATTGAAATTTCCCAATAATACATTTATATCAATATTTTTTGTTTGTTCAAATTGTTCGAGTTTTAAATAATACTTTAATAAATACGGCAAATTTTGTGAATCATATTTTTTTATTGCCGAACCCAAAGCAAGATTAACTTCGTCAACAGTTCCGACACATTCAAAAGGTTTTAATTTTTCTTTTCCAATTAATTGATTGAAATATAGCATTAATTCTTCATCTTCAAAAAGATTCTTCCCAAATATTTCAATAAGTTTTTTTTGCGAAACAAAAGGTGAAAGAATTATATAAACAAACAAACATTTTGGGCATTTTCCACACCATTGATTTGTCTTGCTTCCAACATTACAACTTCTAAAAACATTAAAATATTGCGAAAATCCTGAGAATAATTTTGCTATTTGCAACTCATTTAATGGTCTTAAAAAGCTAAAATAATTAAAATCGGGCGAAATAAATTTTTTCACATAATTCCTAAAATCCGTTTCAAACTCGAAAGATTTTGAGTATTGATGGTTCACCTTAGAATTTTTCAATGTAGGTTCGTTGGCACTCGATTCATTCGACAGAGCGATGTTTTTCCTGCCTGTCAAAAAGGCAGTAAGAAGCGACACAAAAGCTAATAATGCAGAAAAAGGAGTATGACCATTTAAAAAACCTTCATCATTAAGTTCCAAAAGTTTTGGGAAAATTGTTCGTTGAACTTCAATAATACTTTTTCTTGAAAATCCGGCAATTTCAATTGTTCCGAGAGTTGCTTTGTTTGGATTTATTATCATTGGCAAAACATCCATTTTATTCTTTGAAAATATTTCCAATGTTACAACAGAGTCTTTCCCCCCTCCTATCGGAACAATAACAGAATCGTAAGTTTTAAATTCCAAAGCATTTATTTTCTTTTCTGATTCTGACTTTATTTTTACAAAATCATCAATTTCAGCGTCGATAGAATTCAAATAAAAGAATTCGCCGAGTCCATGAAAATATATTTTTTTCCACCATGATATTTGTTCATCATCCAAAAAATATGGTTTAATAATTATCAATGGAGGGCAAGCACACTTCCAGTAGCTAATTAACTCAATCATTCCAATATTAAAAATAATATTCTCAAAAACATTCTTTTGAATACAATTTTTAAATTGATAAAATTCTTTGTTTGGAATATTTATTACAGGTTTGAAAAA
>CAYLPA010000527.1:0-1608 GCA_964385385.1 uncultured Saprospiraceae bacterium
TAATGTTTTGCGCACGCCACGTTCTCTCAGTTTTTCTTCTCGCTTAATGTGGGTGCGCCTGTTACACGATTCAATTATTTTTCCAAGAACACCACCAACCCAAACAAACTGCAAACTTATAAAAGTCTACTGATTTTTAATTACTTTTTGCTGAAAAATCATTTAATCAGACAGCAAAGCTTGAACCCAAAAAAGAATATATTGAGATTAGATTTTAAAAACTTGAAATTATCTTATATTTTAAATTGGTATTTGTTGCTTCAATTATCTCAGCCTTAAAACTTTTAAATCCAATTATTGTCGATTCCGATAAGTCATATGTAATTTCAGTAGTAAAAGAATCACGAATCATATTGTTAGAAAATTCTCTATACGAAAATCTAATGTTATTCTTATCTTTTCCTAAGTAAAGCATTGTTTGTTGAAAACTATCTATTTTCTCAATAAACATCGTAGGAATAATTGTATAGTCTAAATGTTCAGAAAAAAAATCAAGACCCCAAATAGTTCCTTTTTTTGAAAGAAATGCTACTCTATTGCTTTTTTCGAGACGTAACTGGGCTTTCGTATAGAATATCTCACCTGAAGAATTTGAAAAAAACATTTTATGATCATCCATTGGAGTATAATATTCAAAGTTATCATCTTCATAAACTAATGGATATAAACCTTCAGTGATTGTTGCATTAAACGGAAAATGCGGAAATTTTAAGGTTCGATTAACCTTTAGAACTCTCACTTCTCGTCCATAACCAGAGGTGATAATAGGCTCACCAAGCGAAACATGGGATATGATTCCGATCTCTGGTTTAAGAATCTTCATTTCATTGAGATTTTCAGGATAAAAATAAGTTGCACCACTATAACATCCTGAAACCAACAATAAGATAAATGTTATTGAAATAAGATGTAGAAATTTCCCCTTTTCTTTAATGCTGTGCATTGGACCCCCTATTTATTTTGTATTACAGATTTACTAATATTATTTTTTAATTCTTTGTAATACAGTTTAGTATCTAGTAATTTTCTTAGAGCAATTATGTCGTTTTCATAATTATTTTTTTTGCATTATTTATTCTACTAATTGGCAATCCAGAAATCTACCGTAAAACTTGTTGATGTACCATCTTCAAAAACTGGGGAAGCTCTTACAGTATATCCTCCATTATCATAATTAGTTGTATTACAATATTTTTTAAAAGGAGCATTCTCATCTGTAGTCCAGCTACCAGCCCATTGAAAGGCTACTCTATCAATATTATTTCCTTCAACAGTAAAATAGATTGTTCCACTTACATTAGTACCTTGGGAAGGAAATGAGAAATGTGCTTCATTTTCATCACCATTGGATGAAGGATCTGTAACTTTTTCTTCGCAACTAATTAGTAAAATTGAAATAAGTACTAAAAATAACAAAATCTTTTTCATTTTTTCCTCCATTTGTTTGTAAACCAGCATTTTTGCTGATATTAATTTCCATTTCGTGTAATGTTTTGCGTGTGCGGCGGAATCAGAAGGATTCCAGCCGTAAATAAACAACCTAAACCCTGAATCGGAAGGTTCAGGCACAAAGCACTGCGAGACCAAACCGACGACACGCTTGTTAGC
>CAYLPA010000528.1:0-1604 GCA_964385385.1 uncultured Saprospiraceae bacterium
TTAACAATTTAGCCGGTGGATTGTATTATGTAAAAGTTTATTCAAACGATAATTCTATCAGAGTTGTTAAAAAGATTTTTATTGAATAAGAAAGTGAATAATTTATAATAACTAATAAGCGTCCTAAGTACTAAAAAACAATTATATGCCACAGATTCTCAGATTTTTAAAAAATATTTTTTTATAATCCACTCAGATTGTAGTATAAATAATAATAATAAAATTATTATTTATAAATTTGCGAAAATTGTTAGTTATAAAATTGTTGTTAAAATGCTATGTTTTAATTAAATGAGACAGTTAAAATCTATAATAATTGAATATTATTGAAATAATCTGTTAATCTGTGGCTTCTTTTTCGAAATAGATTAGTAACAATATATTTTATAATATTAAATTACCTTTTATCTTTACATAATAAATCATTTGTAAATTTTTATGAAAATTATTGGTTTTAAAATAATAATATTTTTATTAATAATTACATCTACTTCTAAAACTATCTATTCACAGGAAAATGTTTCTTCTGATTCAATTACAACTAAAATAAAATTCACTGATAAACCATTTCAATTAACATTTATTCATCCCCTTGGCACTCATTTCACTAATCTGACATATGTTAACAAACTTTCAATAAATCTCCTAATTGGTTATGAAGCAGGCTTAAATGGAAATGAATTCGGTTTAGTTGCAAATGTTGATAAATATTTCGTCAAAGGATTACAAATTGCAGGTTTTGTTAATAATACCAAAGGTTTTCTTGAAGGCACTCAAGTTTCATTTCTTCTAAATAAAGCCGCAAATGTCAAAGGCAAACAAATTGGATTAATAAATGTTTGTGATACTTTGGAAGGCAAACAAATTGGATTCTTAAACATAAGCCATGACAATTATAAAAATTTTGAAATTTGGGCAACCGAATGTTTTTATCTTAATATGGGTTTTAAAATAGGCACTGAAAAATTTTATAAAATATTGGCAATTGGTCTGCAACCCGTAAGTTCAAAATTCAAAAGTGGCGTAGGCATTGGCTTTGGAACTGAAAAAAAACTTAAAAACAATAAATTCAGAACCATTGAAGGCATTGCATTACAAGTAAACGAAAACGAAATTTTTACTACTAAATTAAATCTTCTAAATAGCATTTATCTTAATTTTGGAATGCCCGTATCAAAAAATACTAAATTTTATTATGGCGTCAGTTTGAACTTTTTAGTCTCAAAATATTTTGATAGTGCAAATAATAGAGTTGGTTCAGATGTTGCTCCCTGGAAAGTTTATGACAAAACATATATTAACAAAAAAAACAAAAAGACAAATTATCAATTGTGGCCCGGATTAATTCTCGGATTTAAACTATAGTACCAAATCAAAATTAAAAAATAGTAATATTTATAGTGAACGCTATCCACCTGATAAGCAAAGTGACAAAAATATTGTTAAATTGTTAAATTGTTGATTTTGTTGATTTTGTTGATTAAACAATATAACCATATTAGCAATTTAGCAATAAAAGAAATAAGAGTTTAATATTGAAAATTTAGAATTGTAAGTTCAATTAAGAAATGCGACTTTTAATCGCGAAAAAAGGGAAGAAAATA
>CAYLPA010000529.1:0-1600 GCA_964385385.1 uncultured Saprospiraceae bacterium
TAAAAAGCCATTCTGGTATAAACTGGCAATTAAAGTAGCACGTTTATTAGCTCCAATACAGTAAACTCATTATATAAAATAATCCACGAAACCAAAATTAAATAGTAATTATTCTGTCTAGCGAGTGCGGCGTGATCTGAATCATAACTAAATTTCAAATTCCTCATTTAACATTTTACATTTATAATTTATAATTTATAATTTTTTAACTGACACACTTGTTAGCAGCATCTTTTATTTTAACAGTAAACATTTTTTAACTAATTCAATTTTATCATTTACATGTAGCTTGTAAAGATAAACACCTGAACCGACTTTTTTCCCTGAGTCGTCTTCTCCATTCCAAACAATTGAATGCTCTCCTGCTGTTATTTGGTCGTTTAAAAGTGATCTTATCTTCTGACCTTTAATGTTGTATAATGAGAGTTCAATATTGCTTTCTTCTTGTATTGTTAAGGAGATTGTCGTTGTTGGATTAAAGGGATTAGGAAAGTTATATAGATCATATTCTACTATCTGAATTACATTGTCATTTACTTCATTTAATTGGTCATAATAAAATGCCCCCATATCTGCAATCGTTCCATCGGGATCAAAAGGAGAATTTGGATTTCCAGCATCGATGCAGGGAGAACATTCTGTCAGGTGATAATCTCCATTTTCAGGATCAACAAATAATGGGTCTACATTAATATTACCTTCTCCTTCCCAACCTCCTTGAATATCGGAATATATTGCTGTAATTGTTCCTATGCCGCAATAAATTTCTTGCGGGATATTATTCCAATGAATACAATTTATTAAACTGGGGTTGGAATCTGATATACAACAAATTCCACCACCATAGGCACCAGCTGAATTATTACATATAGTTGTATTTTCTAATCTCGGGTTGGAATTAAGACATAATGAAATCCCACCTCCAATATTAACGGTCGAATTATTATTTATAATTACATTTTTCAAGCTTGGGCTGGAATATATACAATAAATTCCACTACCACTAGTATTAAATCCACCTGTATTATTTCTTATGGTTATATTTTCCAAACTTGGGTTGGACTGAGAACAAAATATCCCTCCTCCAAAGCCAAAACCATTTTGAATTATTAATCCAATCAAAACCGCAGTTGAATCTTCTCCACTTTCAAATGTAACAACACTTCCATTTTGGCTTCCATCAATAATAGTTTGAGAAATATAAGAAGTATCTTGCATGGTTAAGAATAACGAAGCGAGGGTAATATTCTTTCCATTATAATTGATGTTTTCCACATAAGTTCCAGGTTGAACGAGAACGGTGTCAGCATTTACAGAAGCATTAATTCCTTCTTGTATTGTTGGCTGGTCTGCAGGTATGTTTATAACGGTTGCTGATAATTTTAAAAAAAATAAAATAATTAACAAAACAAATTTAGTTCGCATTTGTTACTCCTTATTTAATAGTTGTCTTAATTTCTTCCAGGCAAGCATTAAATCTTTATAATGTTTAATATCGTCATCTAATTTCTGGTATGAAAGTTGGAAAGCTTCAGGTAATTTTAGAAATCTGTCATCATCAAAATACTCTGCGGCAGATCTACTGCCAATTATAAGAGAT
>CAYLPA010000530.1:0-1596 GCA_964385385.1 uncultured Saprospiraceae bacterium
TTTATAACAATACATAAACCCCTATTTTAGCAACCAGTTTATTTCAATTAAACCATAAATTCTAAAATACAAGCGAAACTAAATTTTTTTCATTTTCTTAAAATCATTATTTAATCAAGCCAAACAATTACTTAATAGCAGTGATATCAACAAAAAGTAGTTTCCCATCTTCTTCAAACTGAGAAAATACCCGAAAACCCGTTTCTGATAGTTTTGGTAATTGATTTGATTTAACGCAATCCTGATAATAATGTAACAATTTTCTTTGCTGAATCTGTACAGTTGGGGAAAAGCGATTACGAACTTTTAAAATTAAAAATTTATCTTTTAAAAAAAATTTCAAGAAATTCATATTGAAAATTGTTTGTTAATTTTTAAATAAAGAAAAATGAGAAATTGAGATTTGATTTTGAGATTTACATAAACTAATATCCATACAAAAATACTAAAATTAGCCTGTTTCTATTATTTAACTTAAGAATTGTTAGTAAAAATAATTTATGTGTATTGGGGGCATTAAAATAAAGTCGGAGTACGACTTCAAGTCGTGCCCCGACTATTTCATCTACTAATAACAATTTTCTGCCTTACAAGAATCTTCCCTTTACTTTGAACAGCAACAATATAAAATCCTTGTGGCAAATCACTCACATCAACACAACTTTCATTTTGTTTAAAATGCACAACTTTAACCAAAGCACCCATACTATTATATAACTCAATCTCAACAGGAAAATCCGGTTTTATATTTTGAAACTCTATATTTAGCTGAGCATTTGCCGGGTTTGGAATCAATGAAATAGAACTAAGGTGATTTTTAAAGTTTATTCCTGTATCGTCAATTACTTCAACAACGATAGTATCACTTCCTTGACATCCATTCGAGTCTGTTACATCAACATAATAATTGTGAGTTCCAACACCAGCAACAGAACCAACAATTTGTTTGCTTTGATTTGTAGTACTATCATTCCACAAATAATTAGTAAAACCTGCTCCTGCATCAAGTGTTATTGTATGGGTTAATTTAAGTATAGTGTCAATGCCAAGATTTACTGTTGGAATTGGATTTACATGAACACAAACTGTATCTGAGGCACTATAAGTTGAATCAGAAATTGTAACAATAAAACAAGTATCATAAGGAAGATTATTTGGATGAGGAGGAAGATAAATTGTAGCGGGATTAAAAACTGTATCCCCTGTGCTCCATAAAACATTAAGACTTGATGTTGAGCAAATAATTTCTACTTCATCAATTCCCCAAGCATCGTGTCCAGCATTTGAATTAGCTAATTGAGCCCATCTGAATTTTGTATTTGCACATATTGCAATAGATGGAATGACACAAGAATATCTATGCCAAAAATAAGCAGCATGATTTGATTGTGCTATTGAATCTGAAACTGGTTGCCAATATCCACCTGAACCTGGGATTGTCGTAATAAATGGTGGTGTTGTGCAATTTGGTCCAGTTGGCAGAACATTTGGTCCTGGAAAATCATGATAACTCCCTCCATTATTAACAGAATATTGCAAGTGTACTCCTTCATACATAGCATCAGGAGCATTGCAATTACCAATGTTTTGATCTCG
>CAYLPA010000531.1:0-1581 GCA_964385385.1 uncultured Saprospiraceae bacterium
TTGTAACAAAGTCAAGGCAAATTATTAAAAATCTTGTAACAAAGTCAGGGCAAATTGCAAAATTCAATTTTATTATTGAATCCATTTTTTTGATTTGCTTATTTCTATTCCATTTTTAAATTATACCAATCAATTTTTCTTGAGAAATACATAACTAAACCTAAAATAATAAATATTCCTATGCTTCCAATCAATAAAGCATAATCCTGGAGTTGAATAATCACAAATATAAAAGTATAAAGAACTAATAAAATTCCACTAATCAAAAATGTTAACATATTGGATTTTAGTATTGCTTTGACATATCCGGCTATTAGAAGTAAAGTTGCTAAAGCAGAAACCACAAAAGCTAAGTTATAAGGAATATGCTCAGAAATTGATAACAATAAAGTGTAGAACACAATCAAGGCAAATCCAACCAGAATGTATTGAATAGGATGAATGAATACTTTATTTAAAGCTTCAACAAAAAAGAAAACTATAAATGTGAATGCGATAAAAAGTATTGCATACTTAATTGAGCGCATAGATTTTTGATAGTTGTCAACTGGTAGCAATAAATCAATTCCAAAGGCAGATGCGTAAGTTGAATGATAGCCGCCAATCCACCTTTGAGGGAAATTTCTATTTAAGTGAAGAATATTCCAATTTGCAGTAAAACCGGAATCAGTAACAGTTCTTGTGTCGGGCAAAAATGCTCCGTTGAAACTTGGATTGTTCCATGAAGAAGCCATGTTAACATCCGTAATTTCTCCAACAGGAATAAAATATAATAATTGACTTCCTTTCAAATCTAAATCAAAAGAAAACTCATAAAAAGAACTATCGTTACTTGAGATATTAACAGGAGAATTTATCCCACTTTCAATAATATCATTTGTTACCGTGCCGGGATTAAATAAGAATTTTTCTTTATTCCAATCTAAAATTACCTGCTCTTCGATTCCTCTTAAATCGTCTATACCTATTGAAACTGTGGCTTTATCAAATTGAATATCTTTCATAGGAATGTCTAAATCAGAAAATTTTATGTTTTTAAAAACTCCTGAAATATTCAGTTTTGAATTATAAACAACAATTTCAAAAATCCCCCTATATCTTTTCTCAGGAAAGATGTTACCATTAATATTTAACTCTGTTGGCAAAAAATGAATATACTCTTTTACTTGTATTATTTTATTGACAGAATCTTTTTTAGAGAACTGTTTAACGTATCTAAAATAAGGAACCGAAACATAGGGCCCTGAAAGAGTTTGTTCTTCTCCCCATTTAGAGCTAACTTCTTTAATTGCATCTTTTTGGGTATATTCTCGTTCTCTAATCATGTTTTTAATCATCGCTGCCGGTATCAATAATAGCAAGCCTATGAGAACAATTATGCTAACCTTGAAGATGATGTTTGTTTTTAATGATTTCATATATCTAAATTTTGTTAAATTGCTTGTTGACTAAAATTTATTATCGCTTTAATTTAGTTATTTTACAATAAGAATTTTCTGATTAAAACAATTTGAATCATTTTGAATTTTCACAAAATAAACTCCATTGGGCAATTCCGACAGATTAATATCATGCTTTCCT
>CAYLPA010000532.1:0-1559 GCA_964385385.1 uncultured Saprospiraceae bacterium
TTTTAATATTATCAGGAATTTTTATTTACAACTTTTTATTTGCCCAAAACCCTTTTAATAAAAAAGGTGCATGGGAAGTTAATTTTGGCTTGAATTATCATTGCCCAACCATAAATAAATACCAAGGTGGTTTTGGTGGACATATAGGATTATTCAGAACTATAAAATTAAATAAAATTAATGATAAAAATTCGTTTAATGTATTAATAGGTCTCTCATATAATCTAACAAGAATCAAATGCGACGAATTTAATGAGCATTTGATTCTATACGAAAGTTACAATTATCCTTGTTTAGATATTAAATTTAGTAGTATGATAAATCTTAAAGAAAAATACGGGATTTATAATGCTGTTGGTTTTAGAATAAACACTTTTGAGATATTTGATTATGTGGAATATTATTTGACATATTCATTAGGTTTTTTATTTTATTTTAAAAAAATAAATATAATGCCTTGTGTAGATTTTGAAATTATTGATTTAAAAAAAAATAACTACAAGCATTCTTGTCCATTATTGATGGGTGTAGTCCAATATAAGAAAGAATATTTTAATCACATAAATTTTGGTATAAGTATTTTTTTTAATAAACCTTTTAAAAATAAAAAAAATGAAGAAAAATAATCTGTTTTTATATTTATATTTGTTCACAGCAATATTTTTTATTAATAATATTACAGCACAAACAAATGCTCCGGTTTATATTCCATATATAAACAAAAGCAATAATAAAGAAATATTACAAATTGCATCAGGTACTTATGGTTATGGATGGATAGAATTTAAAAAACATCTTAATTTGAATCCTGTTTCTTTGTTTCAGGATTATAAGTCAGCTTTTGGATTAACAAATGATGATAAAATGCTCCTTAAACGAACAAGTATTGATAAAGATGCCGGTATGGAGCATTATCATTTTCAACAAACATATAAAGGAGTTGCTGTAGAAGGCGGAGAATATATTATTCATGCAAAAGACGGGATTGCAATCAGAGCAAATGGAAAATTAGTAGAAAATATGGATTTATCACCAACTCCCTTGATTAGCAAAGAAATTGCTTTGCAAAAAGCAACTGACACTGTAAAAAATATTGAGCCACTCGCAATTATTAATACTGCTCATTTTGAACTGATTTTTTCAAAAAATCCAAATATTAAATCATTAATAAAAGATAATTTTAAACTTACATACAAATTTCATATAACATTATCAAATAGCAGGAGTTATTCTGTATATGTTGATGCTAATAATGGCAGTATTTTAAGGATTTCAAATAATAGTTATAATTATTATTGTGCCGAAGGGTCTATAAATACATTATATAATGGCACTAATACATGGATAATTTATACTTATCATAAAGATGTTGGACTCAGGTATCGGTTATCCACTGGAGATTGCGAATGTGGTGGCGTTTATACACAACTATTTAAAAAAACTATTTGGGGAAATTATGAGTGTGGAGATGTATTCGATGATGATAATAAATGGGGTTGGCCTGATGATACCGAAGAAAGCAAAACAGCAGCAACAGCTCATTGGGCTGCACAATGGGC
>CAYLPA010000533.1:0-1542 GCA_964385385.1 uncultured Saprospiraceae bacterium
AACGTGTGGCAATATGAAAAGTTGGGCATTTTGAAACACCAAACTTTCAATTTACTGCGCCATTTATTTATTGCTAATTCGTTCATATTTACCACTTTCTGCCCAATTTTTTATATTGCGTGTTGTAGTGCGTTTTTATTCTTTTATCGTCCAAGTAGTACAATTTAATAGTCCACCAAAAAATCCTATTTCATTATAATTGATTGTCTCTATTATTCTGTCTGGAAAAATTGATTTAAATAATTCAAGAACTTCATTGTCCTTATTTCCTACAATTTCAAATATTGGTAGCAAAATCAAATTACCAACTTCCAAATAATTTACATAACAACCAATTGCATTGTCAGGATATTTCTTGTTTATTTCTTTGTTTTCAAAAAATGGAATGTCGATATATTCAAGATTGTGATTTTTTAGAACTTTGTTTATTCCGTCTCTCCAATATTTATATTCTTGATTTCTGTCATTTCCAAGAATTGTGTTTTGGTCAACGAAACGAACCATTCCGTCTGCGTGTCCTGTCATATCAGTATTTATTTGTGGAATAATGATTATTTCAGTATTAAGCAGATTTTCTAATTCGTCAATAAGTTTTGACTTGTCTGAATATTCTAGATTTTCATCAAAAATTCTGTCACTGATAATTGCTTTGTTGTTCCAATTAACAATATTTCCACCGTCAAGATTGATGTTTGAAAATTTAGGTTCAATTTTATTCGCTTTACAAACTGTTCTTGGGTCTGATTGAAGGTTAAATTCATTTTTCAAATATGATGGCTCATATCTAAACTGAATAAGCTCATCATTTTCAACTTGAATTGGCATATAATCCCTGCACCAAATGTCTTTTGTTGATTTCAGAAACTTATATTTGATGTTTCCTTTTTCAAGAATTTGTTTTAAACGATTACAGGTCTTCTCAAACCGTTCATCAGTTTGAAGCAAGTCAGATAGGTAAACAATATTTGTGTTTTTATTCTCAATCACTTGCTAAAAATTTAGTCCATTCAATTTGTTTCTTCTCATTATAAAATCTTGCTGGTGTTGTTAAAGCCTTAAAGTAAATTCCATTTTTAAAACAATACTCCTGAATAATCTCGATTTGATTTTCCATATTTGGAATATCTTTAAATGTTTTCCGGGTAAAGCATATCTTTTTAAGATTTTTCAGTTTTTCAATTTCAGTTTTTATATTCTGCCATTTGGTTACTTTATTGTCTATGAAATCATCGTTGTAATTTGCTTCCTGACCGTCTTCTACTTCAATTTCAGCAATCAAGTCTATGAAATCAATTTTTCCTTGTTCAATAAATGATAATTTTTCCTGTTTTGATGCTTTTTTCAAGTCAGGTTTTTGAAATGCTGTTGGCAAAAGTTTCCATAAATAATTTCTGCTTCTACCATAGAAAAAATCTGCTTCATTTTTTTCTGTGTCAGGATTGAATGTTCCTAAAATCAATATTTCTGTTTCAGGATTTATCTTGTGGTTTAAAAACCTATGTTCAATTGTACTCATATCGTTCTTTTAAATGCACTACAACG
>CAYLPA010000534.1:0-1537 GCA_964385385.1 uncultured Saprospiraceae bacterium
GTAACAATTTTTGTATTATTCTCTGGTTTAATTTCATTGTAATTTTTGTTTTCATGTGTATTAAGTTTGATTAATGAATAATTTTTTTATTTTTTTACTAAATTAATACAATTTTACCAATAAATTTTTTTTATTTTTTCTTTGGGAAAATTGTTACTATTAAATGTATTATAATAATTGTTGTAAGAAACTAATATTAATGTTTTTAAATTTACTTTCACTTATAAAATTTAATTAATATAATGTTTAGTTTAAATAAAAATCTCATAAAAGAGTTTACAAACATAGTAAAATATTTGATAAAAATAAAAATTTTTTAATTTTTTTTGTTTATTTTAACTTAAAAAATATAGAGTAATTTTAAATAAGTTTGCAAAAAAAAATACTAAAATTTTTATGCAGGAACCAATAAGTTATTTTTATAAAAAATTTGGAATAAAAACAAGGCAAATCGACGAGATAGTTTGCGGTGAAAAATATGTAGGTGTGAAGCTCAAAAATGGAAACATCGGTGTTTGTGCAACTCTATTTCAGAAAGTCGATTTAAAGCTTAAAGAATTTGAAAAAATTGATATTAACTTAATTTCACACCGAATTGTAGCAAATGCATATTTTAATGCTTTGCTTAATTACGACAGACATTACGAAAAGCAAATTGATATTTTCGATGAAATTGATTTTGGAAAATACAGGAATATTGTGATGATAGGTTTCTTTGGTTCCTTAACTGAAAAATTCAAAAAGGCTGATATCAATCTTTCAATCTTTGATTTGGAAAGTAAAAGTTCAAAAATAATTGACATTAACAGACAGAAAGAATTTCTGGCAAAAGCAGATGTTGTGATTTTAAGTTCAACAACAGTTTTTAATAATACATTTTTGGATATAATAAATTCTACATCCGAAAATTGTAGGATTTTCACTCTTGGTCCTTCAACAATTCTTCATCCCGATATGTTTAAATACAAAAATATTCATAAAATATTTGGTTCTGTTTTCAAGAATAATGATAGAGAATTACTTGATATTATCAGAAATGATGGGGGGACGAAAAGTTTTCTTCATATTATGCAGAAGGTTTGCTTTGAGGGTTGATGTTTCAGGTTACGAGATACGAGAAACGAGAAACGAGTTTGGAATTTATTTGAATTTTGTTATTTGTCTTTTGGAATTTTCTAAATTTGTATATTAATTAATAAACCAAAATTTAGAATCATGTTTAAAGTAAATGAATATTTCGACGGAAAAGTAAAATCATTAGGATTTGAAAATAATGATGGTGCAGTAACAATAGGTGTTATGGCAGCAGGAGAATACGAATTCGGAACATCAACAGTAGAATATATGACTGTTACTTCAGGTAAGATGACTGTATTACTACCCGGAGAAACCGAATGGAAAACCTTTAATGAATACGAAACTTTTATAGTTGAGAAAGACACTAAGTTTAAAGTAAAAGTTGATGAGGCAACTTCTTATAAATGTGTTTATAAATAGGATTGGACTGTCTTAACCATTTATAGAAGGTATCAAAACT
>CAYLPA010000535.1:0-1537 GCA_964385385.1 uncultured Saprospiraceae bacterium
CATTAAAATTGGGTCAAGGTGTTAAAACTTGCAAAACAAGATTAAAATATACTATTCCCGAAGATGCAGGAATAAATTCACTTAAACTTTCGGAAATTGACAGTATTGCTTTAGAAGGAATCGCACTTTGTGCTATGCCGGGTTGCCAGGTTTGGGTGGCAAAAGACGGAAAAGTTATCTATAATAAAGCTTTCGGATATCATACTTATAACAAAGAAATTAAAGTTAAAAAGACAGACTTATACGATATAGCATCGGTTACAAAAGTTGCTGCAACCACAATTGCTACGATGAAAATGTATGATGATAATAAAATTAATCTTTACGATAATCTTGAAGAATATTTTGAAAATACAAAAATTGATTACACAAAAATAAAACCTGATACAATTATTAAAACCGATACTGTCAACATAAATAAAATTGAAAATTTTGACACACTTTTAGCAAAGTTCGACACCATTCATTTGAATGATACAATGATTGTAAAAATTTGCACTCTTTATTACAAAGTAACACCTAAGCTTAATATTTTTAAAGCTAAACCCTATGACCTTCTTATTCATAAATCGGGCTTGGCTCCAAGTTTACCAATATTGCCTTTTATTCTTTACAGGCATGATACAGTTTTCAACGATGGCGTTGTTCTGAATAGCCGGAAGGATAGCGTAAAGTATTTGTTTAACAAATATTATAGTCGAAAATATATTAAAGATTCAGCTACTGTTCAAATTGCTAAGAGTTTATTTATGAAAAATAACTGGTTTGATTCGCTTTGGATTTTCACTAAACAAATCAGATTATACTCAAGCAAAGTTTATCAATACAGTGATGTTAATATGATTTTACTGCAACAAACTATTGATACAATTAATCAGGTAAGTTTAGATAAATACATGTCCCGGAATTTCTACAAACCTCTTGGTCTGCAAACAATTTGTTATCATCCTCTTGAACATTTTGATGAAAATAGAATTATTCCAACAGCGATTGACAAATATTGGAGAGAGCAGTTAATTCATGGCCATGTTCATGATCCTTCAGCAGCTTTACTTGGTGGAGTTTCGGGCAATGCCGGAATTTTTACAAATGCAAACGACTTAGGAGTTTTATTTGAAATGCTTCGTATGAATGGAAAATATGGTGGAGAAAGATTTATAAATTCTTCAACCGTAAAAAGATTCATTTCAACACAGCCCGGTAGTCATCGTGGTTTGGGTTTTGATAAAAACAGTTCGTTTATGGCTGACAGTGCTTCCAATGAAACTTATGGTCATACCGGTTTTACAGGAGCCTGTGTTTGGGTTGACCCCGAAAACAATCTCGTTTATGTGTTTCTCTCAAACAGGGTAAATCCTAATGTTAAAAATTGGAAATTGAATACTTACAAAATTCGCCAACGAATACATCAAGCGGTCTATGATGCTATGGAAGAGGAAAAATGAGTATTAAAGTGCCTTGAGTTTGGAGTGCCTAAAGTACTTGGAGTGCCTAAAGTTTGGAGTTAAAACAAATGATTTTTATTGAAAAGATTAAA
>CAYLPA010000536.1:0-1523 GCA_964385385.1 uncultured Saprospiraceae bacterium
GAGTCAACAAAAAAGTGAAGCATTTTAAGTTCTACTCTTTCGTTGTCTTTAATTCTTTTCATGAAGAAGTCAATCATTTTTGTATGGCGTATTCCAAGCCTTGAAGTATAATATGCAGATTGGGCTTCTTCATTGACAGCCATTCGCAAACCAATTTTAATTTTCTCTTTACCTGATAATTTTTCAAGTCTTGAAAGCTCATTAATACTATCTAAAATAATGATGGAATTTTCAAAACCGGCATCCTGAAGTTGAAAGATTTTGTTAATATAATCATCTGTTTTATAACCATTGTGGATGATTATTCTTTTATTATCAATCTTGTTTTCTCTATGCAGATTAAGTATTAAATCAATATCAAAAGCTGATGAAGTTTCAAGATTAACATTATGTTTTAATGCTTCGCTAATTACATGGTGGAAGTGGTTGCATTTTGTGCAATAGCAATTAAAATATTTTCCTTTATAAGCATTATTTTTTATTGCTCTATTAAATTGGCTTCGGGCTTTCTTAATTTGGTCGCCAATTTTAGGTAAGTAGATAAATCTAAATGGTGTTCCGTGTTTTTCAATCAGGTGTTTTAATGAAACTCCATGAAAAGTTAAATATTTGTTATTTAGGTCAAAACCCTCCTGTGGAAAACTAAAACTCTGTTCTATTAAGTCGAAATATGTATTTTTCATTTTCCCTAATCATTATTTGAAATTATATTCAAATAGATTGATTTTTTGGTATCAATTTTTTTATGATTAATTTCAAAATTACATAATAAATATTATTAGAAGTCCCCTTAAATAAATAATTGTACTTTACTTTCATCTGCATCAGCAAGGAAAGTCCCTACACCACAAATTTCCATATGAGGATAATCAATCAATTCATCTTTAGTAAATCCCATAAGATTCATAGTCATTTCACAAACATTGATTTCTACGCCAAGTTCTCCGGCAATTTTAAACATTTCTTCGAGAGAAGAAACATTTTTCTTTTTCATCAGAGTCTTCATCATTGCTGTTCCAGCACCACCCATATTCATTTTTGAAAGTTTAACTTTTTTGCTTCCTTTTGGCAGCATAATGCCAAACATCTTTGACATAAAGTCCTTTCCTTTAGCTTTTTTCTTAATATCTCTTAAAGCAGATGTACCCCAAAATGTAAAGAATAATTTTACTTTAGTATCCATTGCAGTAGCTCCGGTTGCAATAATCATTGCTGCTAATAATTTATCAAGTTCACCAGAAAATACAACAATAGACATTTGGTCTTTTGTTCCTTTTTCCAGATTTCCAACTTTCTTTTGTAGTTCCTGAATTTGTTTTTCTATTTCAATATTCATGTGTATTTTTTTTTAAACGGATTTTTTAAGTTATAAATAGAATGTGTTTATTAAGAATGGCAAAATTAGTAATTTATTTAAATAAATTGTTAAAATCAAAGAATTTGCATTTCTTAATTGAACTTTAGCAAAACAGAATTTCAAAGTGTTACAGTTTAATTAACATAGATAAGCAAATGACTTATTC
>CAYLPA010000537.1:0-1521 GCA_964385385.1 uncultured Saprospiraceae bacterium
TTTATTGAAAACTTTTTACATGCAATAGACACACTAATGTGGACACTACCAAATTATATTTTAATCATTATGAAAAAACTACTCTTAATATCAGCACTAAGCCTTTTTTCAATTTTTGCGAACGGACAATTAAAAATTGAAGGTCAGTTTGGAGGAGCCAACTTTGTGGGTTTTACATTAAATGCAGCTTATGATTTTGTAATTTCCCCTAATGGAAAACACATAATTACTCCAGAAATAGGAATAGGACTTCTGTTTCTTAGATGGGAAGAAAATTCAAAAGAAATATTTCTCTATGGTTTAGAATATAAATACAGAAATTTGGGATTTGGAGTAGAAGTTTCAAATTTTAAAACTAACTTATTTAGAAGTGGTTATTATTATATGTCAGATTGGGTGGATATGATAATCTACCCGAGAGTTAGCTATACTTTTATATTCAAGTCAAATATTTACATAGAAATATCTTCGGGAGCTTATTTTGCTTTCGAAAAATACTATGATGGCATGGATTTTTTAGGCGATGTAATTCCGGCTACAGGAATTGCTTTAGGTAAAAGATTTTAATTTTGCTTCTATCAATCAAAATATATATTCTAATTATGAAAATCATAAAAATTATAATATGAAAAAGAAAGATAAATTTTGGATTTACTTATTAGCAATAAGCGGTATTTGTACCATGCTTTTAACATCTTGTGAAAAAGATTTTAACAATCAAGACCCAAGTGAACAAATTCCAACTTTACAAACAACAGAAGTAACTAGTGTTACTCAATCCACAGCAATATGTGGTGGGAATATTACTTCTGATGGTGGCACAAAAATATTGTCATGCGGTGTTTGTTGGAGTACAAATAAATATCCATCTATTGCTGACAGTAGAACATCTGATGATTCCGGTGGTAGAAGTTTTATAAGTAATATTTCAGATTTATCAATGGAAACAACCTATTATGTGAGAGCTTATGCAAAAAATTGTGCAGGAATAGGCTATGGTAAAGTTATATCATTTAAAACAAGAGGGGAAACAGTAAGCGATATTGATGGCAATGTTTACAATACTGTAACTATAGGCACTCAGGTATGGATGGTAGAAAATCTGAAAACCACTAAATTAAATGATGCTACAGCAATTACTCTGATTACTGACAATTATTTTTGGACCAATGAAAATATTATGATGTATTGCTGGTATAATAATGATAAAACAAAATATAATGATTACGGAGTATTGTATAACTGGCTTGCAGTAGAAAGCGGAAAATTATGCCCTATAGGCTGGCATGTACCTACCTATTCTGATTGGATAACTTTAGTTAATTATTTGGGAGGTGATAGCATAGCCGGTAGCAAACTAAAAGAAACAGGAACAACTCATTGGAATAGTCCAAACACTGATGCTACCAACGAAACTGGTTTTACTGCACTTCCGGGTGGCATGCGTTCATCAATTGGCACATTCAGTGGTAGTGTCCACATTAGTGTGTCTATTGCATGTAAAAAGTTTTCAATAAATTA